>JAPLFI010000316.1 GCA_026390755.1 Ignavibacteriota bacterium | reverse complement strand
TGCTTTACGATTTCGATTCTTCTCTGTTATCATATACCGATACGATAAATGCTTTATTCGCGGAACTTGAATCCAACAGCTTGGCAAACATTCCTATTGCCGAAGCAGTAGGCAAACTCGGCAGGACTCTCGACGAACTGCTTTTGAAATTTGATGAAAGAGAAAACCTTTTAAGAAGTTTTTCATAAATACAGTCATAAATTACAATAATTTAAAACCAAAAAAATAATAACATGGCATTAATAGACATAATCCAGTTTTTTGACGAAACCGGAAAGGTAATGGTTCATCGTGAGCCGCAGGACGGCTCGGCTTCATACAGGCTCGGAACGCAGTTGATTGTTCAGGACGGACAGACGGCACTGTTTTATAAAGACGGAAAAGTCCTCGACCAGTTCAATGCGGGCAGGCATACACTCACTACAGAGAATATTCCATTCCTGACGAAACTCATCAGCCTTCCGTTCGGCGGGAAATCGCCTTTTCAGGCGCAGGTTTATTTTATTTCGATGAAGAAATTCATTGACCTGAAATGGGGAACAAAATCGCCGATTAACTTCCGCGATTCAGAACTGACATTTGTGCAGTTGCGGGCTTCGGGAAAATTTTCCATCAGAATCAAAGACACGAAACAGTTCATGCTGGAACTTGTGTCAACGCAAGGTTTATACACGACGAACGAAATTGAAGATTATTTAAGAGACGGCATTGTGTCGCGGCTTAATACGATACTCGGACAAAATCTCAAGACTGTATTTGACCTCGGACAGTATTATCCGCAGATTGAAACGGGCGTGAAAGCCGCTGTAGCAGATTTCTTCGGAGCAATGGGGATTGAACTGACAGACTTCATTATCGCCGGAGTAGTACCGCCTGAAGAAGTGCAGGAAAAGATAAACGAAAGAAGTTCGATGGGCGCCGTTGGAAATCTTGATTCTTATATGAAATTCAAAGCCGCGCAGTCACTCGAGAAAGCCGCCGAGAACGAAGGCGCGGGCGGAATGGCAAGCGTAGGCGCGGGACTCGGAGCGGGAATGATGATGGCGAATATGATGGGCAATATGATGTCGGGCGTTAATCAGCCAGGCGGCGGGCAGAAAGAAACAAAGATGACTGCAGATGAAATAATGGCGACGATTGAGAAACTCGGGAAGATGAAAGAAAGCGGGCTGATAACGCAGGAAGAGTTTGACATTAAGAAGAAAGACCTGTTATCCAAACTGTAGAATCATAATAACACAATGGAAACAATAAGCAGTTCAAAGATAGTATGCCCGCAGTGCGCCGGCGAAAACGAAGTACCGGCGGACGGTAAATTTCTTGAATGCCAGTTCTGCGGCTCGGCTATATACGTTGATAAACGGAAAATTGTCAATCACTATATAGTCACTTCCAACTTCAGCGAAATCGCGGCTGAAGGAAACCTGAGACGCTGGATGGCGGGAAATTTTCACGTGAAAGATCTCGATAAAAACGCGCAGATAACTGCAAAATATTTTTATTATTTCCCGCTGTGGTATTTCAAGACGCAGGACGGCGGCGGCGATAAGATTTACCTTCAGCCCGCCTCTACCACATCCGTATCGGAAATAAAAAGCATAAAAATTCCCGCCGGCAGTATGCAGGTGTTTAAGAAAAAAGATGTGGATATGTCGCAAATAGTTAATCCCGATGTTTTATATGACTCGGCAAAGAGCTGGCTTGCTCAGACGGGCGTGAATACGGAATCTATCGCAGAGTCGAATCTCGTCCATATTCCTTTTTATCAGTTTTACTATACATACAATGAAACTCAGTACACTGCAATGATAGAAGCATCTTCCGGAGCGGTTTATGCGAATATATGGCCTGTTAAAAGCGAAATGCCGTTTAAACTGCTTTTTGCGCTGAGCATTGTTACGTTTTTCTGCGTTAGTATGTTCTCGTTTTTCGTGGCATATCTCTTAGGCGGTAATGCCTCTCAGGAACTCGTCATAGGAGAAATGATAAAAGCCGTATCGTACGGAGCGGCTTCTATACCGTTGGTATTAATAGCGTATTTTGTAGCAAAAAAAGTTTAAACATTTTATTATGGAACAAACAGTAACACAGGAGGCAATTAAACTTAAGAAAGAAAAAATTGTGCGCGGTATAACATGTCCTTCCTGCGGAGGCGAACTTGACCTCGGCGAAGGCATTAAGACTTTGAACTGCAAATACTGCGGTACACTGCTTGCGGCAAGAGGTTCTGGCGGATCAATAAGATATTACGTGCCGAAGAAATTAAAAAGAGACGATGCAATTAACAAAGCCTTCGGCTGGCTCGACAGCGGTCTTGCAAAAGCAAAAGGACTAAAAAAAAACTCACAGGTTTCTGAGGCTTTTCTGGCTTACATACCGTACTGGCGTGTCGGCGCTGACGTGGTGGGGTGGATATTCGGACAGGAAAAAAGAACAAGGACATCGGGAAACCGAACTGAAACTTACTACGTTGACGTTGAAAAGAAAATTCAGAAAACATACGATAAAACATATTCCGCATGCGACGTAGCGGAACTCGGTGTTAAGCAGGTTAACCTGACGGGAGACGATATACATCCCGTTGACTTTGAGACACTTCAGCACGACGGAATGCTCTTCAACGTGATTTCGTCGGAAAAAGAAGCTTTTGATTATGCTCTCGAGCAGTTCGCTATCGAATCGAGGAATTCTTCGATGGTTGACAGGATTTCATTCGAACACCTGGACCTCGTGAGGAAGAATATTTCTATTGTATATTATCCTTTATGGGTAGTGCGATATACATTTGCAAACAGAACTTATCAGGTGGTGGTTGACGGCGAGGACGGTTCAATCTGCTACGGTAAAGCACCCGGTAATAATCTGTACAGGGCAATAATGGGAATTATCGGAACTGGCTCAGGAATGTTTCTTGCGACTTTTTTCGGGATATTCGCTCTCGGCGGTTCAAAGGCAACGGTTGTTGCTTATATTATTTCTCTTTTCTTAGGCATATTTATTATGAAGTGGGGTTATAAAAAATTCAGATACGGCGGCGAAATAGTGGAAGGAACGGGAATAGTAACCGAACAGCCTAAAAGTATTAAACAGGCGAAAGTTGCCGGAATAAACAAAAACGAAGCGTTTGACGTTGCAAAAAACGTCGCGGCATCCGTCGTAATCGGTGCGATTGCAGGCGCAATATTTAACAGGAGATAATAAATTGGCAGACTTTAAATTAGAAGCGATAAAATGCAGGAGCTGTGGAAGTGGTCTTGTAGTTGAGTTAAACGATTTCATAACATACTGCACAAGCTGTGGGAACGGTTTTGAGATTACGGAAAGCGGTTTACAGCCTATAGAAATAAATTTTGCGACGGCGGCAATCCGCGGCGAGGGTGAACTTGTTTATAAACCGTTCTGGTTTTTGAAATCAAGGATTGAAATTCTTGAAAGGGAGTCGAGCGGAGGATTCTTTAAAAACCTGTTCGGCGGGGGGAATTCCAGTTCGGGGGAAATAAAGTTCTATATTCCCGCTTTCTACTGCCACATAGACAGCCTGAAATCACTCGCAACGCAGTTTACACTTAAGAATCCCGTTGCCTCTCCGCAGAAATTTAACACAAAGATAACGGGGTTTTCTTACGGCAGGGAAGACGCAATGAAATTAGCGGAGTTTCTGCTGATTTCTTTCGAAGCGGAAAAAAGCGATACGATGAAGACTTTCAGGTATGAAATTAATTTCGACTCTTATGAAATATTAGGCATACCGTTTTACAAATCCGCAGACGGGCGATTAACAGATGCCATATTAGAAATAACGGTCTGATAAAGGAAACACGGAGAAGTGTTAAGTGTTAAGTGTTAAGTGTTAAGGGTTAAGTGTTAAGGGTTAAGTGTTAAGGGTTAAGTGTTAAGGGTTAAGGGTTAAGTGTTAAGTGTTAAGTGTTAAGGGTTAAGGGTTAAGGGTTAAGGGTT
>JAPLFI010000369.1 GCA_026390755.1 Ignavibacteriota bacterium | reverse complement strand
TTCTACTGTTCTGTATAAGTTCAAGATAATAAATCAGGTAACTGCTACAATCGGAACAGGAACAACCTCGAGCGACTTCCCGTTCACCACTTACTGGAAAGACGGCAGAACGCAGTATTTATATCTTGCGAGCGAATTAAATTTACCTTCCGGATATATAGCGCAGTTAGGATTTGATGTAATAACGGCAGACCCGGGCGCAATGAACGGATTCAAACTTTCAATACAGAACACGTCAATGACGACATTATCCGGATTTGTAACAACAGGCTGGAACACAGCTTATGCGCCGTTATCATATACAGTACCAGGAACTGGCTGGCAGTTGATAACACTGGCAAGTCCGTTTTATTATACGGCGGGAAGTAATCTGTTAATCGAAGTTTGCTATAATAACTCGGCATATACGCAGTATTCAACTGTAAATTCCACATCTGCTCCGGGAATGTTCTGGGGAAGATACAATGATTTAACAGAACCCGGTGACGGCTGTGCTACTACGACGTGGTCATCAACCACCGCTCCAACCGGCAGGGCGAATACGAGATTTGTGTTTAATCCTGGACCGACATTGGCAGGAAACAATAATATTGAAGCGCCGTCGGTATATTCTCTTAGTCAGAACTATCCGAATCCGTTCAATCCCGTAACGAAGATTAATTACTCGATTCCGAAGCAGGGACTTGTGATGCTAAAGGTGTTTGACATACTCGGACGCGAAGTTAAAACGCTTGTCAACGATATTAAAACAGTAGGTACATATTCGGTTGATTTCAACGGTGCCGAGCTATCAAGCGTTGTATATTTCTACCGTCTGCAATCGGCTGAATTCACCGATATAAAACGTATGCTGCTTGTAAAGTGAGTATTATAACCAAGTAATTATTTGAAAAGCCGGCGGAAAATATTTCGCCGGCTTTTTCATTTTGATTAATAGATGTTAATATTATGTTTCTAAAAGTGCGAAAATAGCAGAAAATATCATAAAACGATTGTTTGAGAATTGTCGTTTTATGGTTTTATTTGATAAAAAGTATAGATAAATTACATNNGCGAAAATAGCAGAAAATATCATAAAACGATCGTTTGAGAATTGTCGCTTTATGGTTTTTTTTGATAAATAGTATTGATAAATTACATAACATTATAAGTAGGTTTATTTCGATAACTTAATTTTTTTTTCTCATGAAAAATCATATACATTCCTTGATTAAGACTTTGCTCATAATAGTCTTAAGCTTTACTTTTTTTTCAAATCTTTTCGCAAGTCAGTTATTTAACGGTAACGGTCAGCCGGGTGTACAGGCTAATGTTATCGAATCAAGATACGGATATACGAAGATTGAGTTTGTTTTCGGCGGATATGCTTCCGATGAAATTAAAATCAACGGAAACACTTATCTGTCGCTTATGGCATCCGATATGACATGGCTTATGGAAAAAGGGAAGCCGCAACTGCTTTCATTCAGAAAAAGCCTTCTCATTCCGGATAACACAGGAATGAATTACAGAATTATATCTCAGGAAATTGATGAAGTTAACACACTTCCGATTATGCCTTCGAAAGGGCATTTCACGAGGGATATTGACCCTAATTCTATTCCATATATATTCGGGGATATTTATTCGAAAGACGAATGGTATCCTTCAAAACTTATCAGTCTTGACGAGCCGTATATAGTAAGGGATTTCAGAGGACAGACAGTTCAGTTTAATCCTATGCAGTATAATGCAGTTCAAAAAAAACTCAGAGTAGTTAAACGGATTGTCATTGAAGTATATTCTGATAATTCTCTTCAGGTAAGAAATCCGCTTCTGAGATATTATCCGATGAATAAGGTATCGTCAGAATTTGCCGGAATATACAGAGGAATATTCATGAATTACGGGGTTGGAGAAATAAGATTCGATTCAATTCCCGAGCCGGGAAGAATGCTTGTTATCTATGCATCCCAGTATGCGAGCACTATTACACCTTTTGTGCAATGGAAACAAGGACGCGGCTTAACTGTTCTTACGGCAGACTATCCGGCGCAGACAGGCTCGGGTCGGTGAATCCGACCAGATACCAACTTTAAACGGAGTTTATGAAAGTGCGCCTTCAGACCCGTGTTATGTTAAGCTTGCGGGTACTGACGCATATCCTGACGCTTTTATTTCGAGAATTTCCTGCCCGAATGCCGCAAGTGTTAATTATGTAATCCAAAAATTAATTAAGTTTGAACGTGATATTGAATTTGGTGCTCCCTGGTATAATAAAGGTACGGGTATAGGAGGCGGAGATGTAGGCGGTACGCCTTCTTATGCAGATTCCATACGCATGAACTGGGTGCGGGATACACTTATGGCACACGGTTTCACACAAGTTGATAAAGTTAACGGACCGGTTGCAACACCGCAATCATTAATCAATGTACTTAATGACGGCAGATATGTTTTAAATTATATCGGACACGGCTCCGGAACATCATGGAGCAATACTGGCTTTGCAGTGTCAAATGCATATCAGTTAAACAACGGCTGGAAAAATCCGTTCCTTGTTGACGTTGCATGTTTAAACGGTAATTTCACTCTGCCGGAATGTCTTGCGGAAGCGTTATTAAGAGCAGGTGATACGGCCAACCCGAAAGGCTGTGCGTCAATATATGCTTCATCAACAAATGCAAGCTGGGTACCTCCATGTGATATGCAGATGTATGCAATGCGTCTTATGGGAAATCAAACCAGAAAAAGCGCGGGAGCAATGTCATTCTTTGGTGTTATGAAGGGAATGGATTTATGGGGCGGAAGCACGGGTGAAGGTTTGAAACTGATGGAGCAATATAACATCTTCGGAGATTGCTCACTGCTTCTTACAAGAGGCGTTCCGCTCGGACCGGCGATTTCACACACACAGCTTCAGAACACGGAAAATATGGCAGGACCTTACGTTGTTAATGCGGTGATAACTCCGATGAATTCCGGAATCAATCCTTCAAAGACAAAGATATACTGGACAAGAGGTACTGTATTCGCTGACAGCATTTTAATGTTAAGAGGTGCAGGAAATAACTGGACAGCTTCAATTCCCGGAAACGGTGTGGCGGCGACATACAGATATTACATTGCGACCTGTGATTCGGCGAACCGGGTTTCGAGGATTCCCGGCGGTGCTCCATTGAACTATTTCGCATTCACGGCTTCCACAGATATAACGAAACCGGTTATAGTAACCACTCCGCTTGCCAGCGTTCCGAAGACTACCTGGCCTGCTAATATAACTGCCACTGTTACCGATAACATAGGAGTTGATTCGGTCTGGGTGAAATGGTATAAGAACAATACGGGAACGGGAATAAAACAGTTTAAACTATTAAATACAGGCGGCAGTGTTTACGCGTCGGCATTCAATTCGGATACAACACAGATTGCCGTGAATGATTCTGTATTTTACAGAGTATTTGCAAGAGATATTTCATCGGCTCATAATACAGATTCAACTGCTCTGTATAAGTTCAAGATAATAAATCAGGTAACTGCTACAATCGGAACAGGAACAACCTCGAGCGACTTCCCGTTCACCACTTACTGGAAAGACGGCAGAACGCAGTATTTATATCTTGCGAGCG
>JAPLFI010000019.1 GCA_026390755.1 Ignavibacteriota bacterium | reverse complement strand
AACAGCAGTTTTTATCAAAATGGATTCCGGTTTAAGACGCACAGGAATGACAAATAAAGCCGTAATGATAAAGCGCTCAGGTTATATTTTATTATCATTGTAATTGATTTTCTGAAATAAAAAATCCATATTAATAAAAAAGTTCTTAAGAAATAACAACAGTATTTTATAGCCGGATATTTACAAATTTTTAATAATTTAAAAGCAGGTATTAGATTTTGACAGCACAAAAAAAAATTGTAATCTGGCTTTTTTTATTCGGGTTGAACGGATTACTTCTCGAGCAGAACGTTCTGGCAGTTTTACCGGATGTTTCCCCTGAGCTTATTCATGTTAATGTTAACAGATGGGAAAGTTTCACAGACCTGAAAAATGTAGTGTCAGTTTCGCCTGACCGCATCTCAAACATAGCTTACTGCGCTTCTGGCGGCGGTCTTTTTATTGTTGATTTAGGGAGCGGAGCAATATTAAAGAAATATACTAACCTCGACGGACTTATCAATGTTAACCTGACCGCTGTTTATGTTGATTCATATAACCGCGCCTGGATAGGCGCTTCCGACGGCTCTATCTGCATTATGGATTACGCCGCAGGTACATGGAAGTACATATACGACATAAAAAACTCCTTACGGAATACAAAAAATATCCGTATTAAACTACACTTTTATTGACGCGCCTTATTACCAGCTTGGCACGCTTAACAGCAAAACAAAAGTAAACAGCCTTGCCATACTTGACGACGTGCTTTATGCGGCAACAGCTTCGGGCATTGCTTATGCGGGACTGATTAACGTCAATCTGAACAATCCTGCTTCGTGGGCAAACTATATACACTCACCGATGGCGGCAAACGTGAAGACCGCGGAATCATTTGACGGCAAAGTGTTTTTCGGTTCGGAGAACGGTTTTATTTATTACAATAAAGCTGGCTGGATATCATATCCCAACGGAAACGTTTCGGGTGCATCTATTAAGTCAATAAAAAGCGCGGGAACAAGATTATTTTTTATTGCATCAAGTAAAATTTATTTCGCACCGAAAGAAAATCTGTCCGATATAACACAATATTATATTGACGGTAATTACAACACAATAACAACAGATATTAACCTTAATCCCATTATCGGCGTAAGCGAAAACGGAATACTGCTTAACCGCAGCGGGAATTTTTCAACAGTTTATCCTAACTGTCCGTTCAGGAATGTATTCGATTTTCTTTCCATAGGTACCGACGGAGTTCTCTGGTCTGCGGGGGGGCAGAATGACGCGGGATTTTACAGATTCGACGGTAACGTCTGGGATACATACACAAATGCGACATACCCCGACATCGGGGGGTCGAATCTTTTCAGGAAAATTTATTCCGCCGGCGGTATTATCTGGGCGCTGGGTTTTGGGGGCGGACCCGTCAGACTTCAGAACGGTGTAATTAAAAACTTTAATACGACTAACAGCAATTTACCGGGGTCGGTAGGTTATCCGACTTACTGTACGCCTTTCGGCGGCGCTGTTGATAATAATGGCATATTCTGGTGCTCGTTTTTTTCGTCCAATAATTCTTCAAGTCTTTACGCGCATACGGGGGATTCGCTGTGG
>JAPLFI010000009.1 GCA_026390755.1 Ignavibacteriota bacterium | reverse complement strand
GTTACTTTTATAATAACAGAGCTTGGCCGTTGGTGCTAGCTGCGATACGGCGAGACGTCTATAAGGGTAAATAAGGGTTTAAAAAACCTATGAGAAATGGGGTTGCTAAGCGCACCCGTTCTCATCCTTGTAGAACGGGTGCGCTTAGCGTTTAAGGGGGTGAAAAGATGGCGTTTGATGGTGAAAGTATTAAAGGTTTTTTCTTTTCGGAAATTGTTGGAATGAAACATATCATGAATCAAAGTAAAAGATGTCAGAGACTGAAAGGAGGTTTGTCCAGGGAAGCAAAAAGAATAAAAGGGGTTCCTGATAAAGCTCGAGCAAAGGCAAGGAAGTTAATTAAAGATTTTGAGATTTTAAAGAAAGGGGGTGTTTTGGGTTGAATTGAACAATTCTTTAGCCAGGTATCTTAATCAATTTGAATGGGATGCTTGGCAGACGGGCACATTTCGGATTGATCAGAGGTCAACGGACACAATAAACACGAAGATTAAATATAAAAGGTTTGTAAGTAAAATTGAAGAAATTTTAGGAACGGGAATTGATTATTTTATGGCGATTGAAAGATTTAAGAGTGGGTACGACACACACGTTCATTCTTTAATGCGGGGATTAAAAGAGATTCCTCATGATGTTGTTTGGGCGTTGTGGTTTGAAAAATACGGCAGGAATGTTGTTCAAGAATATGATCCCGCTCTCGGCGCCAATCATTATGTAACGAAATATGTTTCAAAGTCGCTGTGTGATTGGGACATATGTATAAATGGATTAAGGAGAAAAACAAATGAATGAGAAAACATTAGTTAGCGGAAAGGTTATTGATATTGTTGATTTGAAGGATTTGGAAATGGTTTGCTACAAGGACGTGTCTCTTAAGACTATGAGAGATACGGGCAAACCTGATCGTCAATCAATAAAGGATTATAACCCGGATGCAAGTTACGAGATCGGCGATGATGTTGAGATTGCGGTTTTCAAGCAAATGTTCAAGGGAAAAGACGGAAACCTAATCAAGGTTTATAACAATAAATTCATGTATTTTGAGATGAAGAGAAAAACAAATTAAAAAGTGCTCGGAATAACTTTTAAAAGAATTTGTGAGTTTAATAAAATAACGAGCTTTGAAATGATTAAGAGGGTCAAAACGAAGAATTGCAGGGTGTTGTGTCCTTTTTGTCAAAAGGAAAACGTAAAGAACGTGGATGATGAAGATGATACCTGTGAACATTTTCGGGGTGTTCAGGTCAAAGAAATTCAATATGATTTTTATTTTATGGGGACATTGAGCAAGGCGGGTTAAGAAAGGGGGTGATTGAGTGATTCAGAGAGGAAATAAAGGCGGGGGGTTATTAATGTCATTCAAGCTGTTGAGTATAGTTACAGTTCTTTGTTGGTCCTCATGTGTGAGTGCAGCGTGGACGCCTTTAATTACCTCGGAAAATTTTACTGGTGTTCAAACTGATGTATTAACAGCGGGCACGGGTGTTTTATCAATCGCAGTAATAATTTTAGGATTGGTTTTTATTATAAGAACCATGACTGGAAGATGATCTTCATTAGAGGATCATGAATAAAATAAAATAAGGAGGTAAAGGAAGCATGCAGAATTATTTTGCAAGGCTACAGTTTGCGGTAATGATAGCTGTTATGTTCTGTTTCAATGTGGCATTTGCGGTGGATGATACGAACATTGTATCGTTGTTTTCCGGAACTGGTGCATTGGTTACGCAGATAATTACAGCTTTAACTGCGCTGATTGTGGCGTGGGTTGTCTGGCCGTTCATCATGAGAGCCTACCGGGGTATTAAATCCGTGGTTTCAAAGTAAGGCGACACGTCGAGGTTTTAAAAATTGTCGGGGGGAGTAGAAATTTTACTCTCCCCATCAACAAAGGTTTTAATCATGAATGAATCATTAACATCAATAACAGAAGCTGCTGTAACGAATCTTGCTTTTTTATTTACTGATTTATTGACAGCAATTTCCGGCTGTCTTTTAATAGTTTTCATTATATTTGGTATATTTATAGTTAAAGATGTTTTGGATCGAGCCGGGGGAAAGAAGGTTGATACCGTGGAGGATCATTATGATTGATTTATTATATTTTTCATATGGTCTCGGTTTTGTAATGACGATGTGGTTTTTGTCCAGGGTGGTAGGTTCTATACTAGAAATCATAAGAGGTGCAAGATGATAGATGTAAATTTATTTGATTTATCATTGATTCAATTATTTCTTGTGGCTTTTAGTATAGGTGCTGCTGTTGGAATTATTATGTTTATGGTCGAAAGGGCTTTTTAATGAAGTATTTAAAAATAAAGATATTTTGTATCATATTGATGAGCTTTTTCATAATTGTAAATTCATCTAATGCGGAATGGATAGTTGGTGATTTAAAGAATGTGGGGAATTGGTCTAATATCAATGGGCAGTGGTATTTAGCTTCAGTATCGCCCTCACTTTATGAGGGGTGGCTTACTGGTTGGGGACAAATTTGGTATGTGGATACAGTTTCAGTAACTACATTGTTAGAGGGAAATTATTATTATTTTATGGGTTCTGTATCAAGTTGGGGTGGCGGAGATATCGGTTCTATTTTTTATTTGGTAGATCAGGATGGGGTTGTTTTACGAAATCTATCTATGGGGGGGGTATATTTTCAAGCGAATGCTGAAGATGTAAAAGCTGTGCGTCTTGTCAGTATGGGTCATGGTACAGCAGGAGGTTTTGACGATGATCATATTTATTTAGTTGTAAGTGTGATGGCTGGATTGTACGATGCTCAACTATTAAATGATTATTGGAAGATTGTATCTTTATTTATGGGGATGATTTGCGGTTTGTCTTTTGTAATGGGCATTAAGTCTGTGGGGTTTTAAGATGACATCATATATGTATTTACCGGCTATTTTCGATGTATCAATTTTGATTCAAGACATTTGTATTATTGCTGCTCCAGTTATTTTAATGTCTCTTTTGGTTACTTGTTATTATGTCATAAAATATGTGGTGAAATCATGAGGTGGCCGGAAAAGATTGAAAAACTTCAAAAGTATGTAATTTGGATTATTATTTTTGGTTCATGCGTTGTTGTTGGAATTGTTAGAAATATTCTGAGGCATATTTCATGAAAAAAATATTATTAATAATATTTGCAATATTAATTATGTTGTCGGGATCCGGCTCTGTAAATGCTTTTGTAATTTCTGATGCATATTGGGCGCAAGTGGCGGGATCTGGTGCTGATAAGATATTACCGATTCAAATAAAGGCGGCGGGGGCTCCTGTTGCATATGCTTATATGTTGAGTTCTGCCGGTTTGGGAGCGTTTGTTGCTGATCTGGCTTTAGCAGAAGCTTTTTATAATGACGATGATACCATGAAAGGGTTGATTCAATCGGCTATTAATCAGCAGGCTGAAACATGGACACGTGATCAAGCAAAAAAGAAATTTGTATCAAGTCATATCCAGCCAGGTCCTGATGGACCATACTTGGCGGTGCCTGTAAATTTTTATAATATTTTTGGTTCTCAATACTATAATAAGGGCGGCAGCTATGCAGTAAACGATTTTCATTCTTTATTAAATCCTGCTTGGGATGCATCTTATCAATATAATTTACCATTTACCTTTAGAATGAATTTGTATTATTATAAGGGTGATGCTTATGATGATATGAAATATGAATTGGATGTAACTAATGTGAATTCTACGTATTGGTCCTTAAGAAATAATCCAGTACCGTGTGGTTTGAGTGGTTATGCTTGTGATAATGGATATACGTGTACATGTTCGAGTGATGGGTTGATTCATGAAATTTATTTCTGGTTGCCACCATCAAGTGTTTTGGATGGTAGTTATAAAGTTCCATATATTACTGCTGATAATTCAAATGGTTATAAGGCGAAAGCATACTATATTGCTGTAAAGATGCGGCAGGATGGTTATGGTTCATTTAATGAAATATACCAGGTGATTTGGGCTTTTTTTGCATCTGATGAGTTTGGACCATCGAACGATGTTGAGTTGAAAGGTGTTATCGCAAGTTTAACGAATGCAGTACCAACAAATATAGTTTCTCCGGTTGAAACATTTTATACAGATTTTTTCTCGAATCCTGCAAATGCTCATCGAAATCAAGCGGCTTATGGCGATGCGAATGATACGACGTATAATCAGGTAAATAATTATGTAACGAATAACGTCTCAACAAGTGTTAATGAGACGGTTAACAATCAGTATTATCAAACAACAAATAATCAGACAGTTATAAGTACTAATGGAACGATTCAACAGCAAGGTCAATCATCAAGCGGTACGTTTATCGGTGGTTCATATGGACAACAAAGGGCTGGCGATGCATTTGAGCCATTATATGATGATTTTAGTACCTTATTCAGTAATTTCTTTACGAGTGTTAAGGCAACGTCACTTTTTTCCATGCCTGGTCATTTAACGAATAATTTACCCAGTTCAGAGGTGTGTACATATTCATTAAATTGTGGAAGTTTTGGAATTCATACTGTGAGTTTTTGTAATTGGGCTACAGCTTTATTGATATTAAAAGCTATTGTGTTGTTGGCGTTTTCTGCATGGGCGTTAAGAATAGTGATTTTGAAAGGGTAGGATAGGAAATGAATATTGATTTAAGTTTTATAGCAAATTTTTTTAATGATGTTGGAAATATTTTAACAAGTTTTTTAACATGGGTATTAACAGGGATCGCAGAGCTTGTGAGCGGTGTGTTGTATGTAATATTTGATGGTTTTTTCACGGTGGTTCTTGCTTTGATATCGGCAATTGATTTTTCAACGGTATTAACAGCAAATTTTGGTCAATGGTCTTCTTTACCTGTTCAGTTAATCTATTTAATAAATGCAGTTGGAATACCTCAGGGAATGTCAATGGTAGGTGCTGCATATGTGATCAGGATGACATTGAATTTAATACCGGGAACGATTTCAAGAGTGTAGCGTGATGATAGAGCGTTCTGGTTATGCAGATTGTTATACTGTTAAACATAAAAGGATTATATGCAAAAATCAGCATTGTGTTGATTCTTTGGGGTATGACGTTATAATTAATAATCAGGTTGTTCATAAAGGAGAGGGTTGTTTCACCTCTTATTTTTTAGAAAAGTACGTAAGAAATTCAAATAAGGTTTTTAAAAAGAAAGGATTAAAATGAATGATGCTGAATTATATAATTTCAAGATTTGTTATGATCACCATTTATGTTTTGAATTAAATTTAGATTGTAATGATTGTTTGCTTGAAGGTGTTGAAATTGATGATATTGAAAAAGGTTTAGGAAATGTCGATATGGATATTTGATGGAACGCCAGGATCAGGTAAATCTCAGGCAGCGGTTGAAAAGGTAATTGCTAATTTAAAGAGTGGTCGAAAGGTTTATTCAAATATAGATGGTCATGATGATCCGGTATGTTTAGAGGGATTACGGGCCATGTCTGGTTTATCTGATTTACAATTTAAAGAAAAATTTGAATTTATAAAGCCTGAAAAGAGCAGGCAGTTTTACAGGTATGTTGATAAAGGGTCGTTGATTGTTATAGATGAGGCTCACAAATATTTTAATGTTCGGAAATGGGCGGATAAAGAGAATAATGATTTTTTTGAATGGGCTTCTACTCATAGGCATTTTGGATTTGAATTGTTGCTGATAACCATAAAATTAAGTCGGATTGATACCTCTGTTAGGGAGCTTGCGGAATGGACTGTTCGATATAAAAAGACAAATTATTTCGGAAAGCGTTTTTTTCAAAAGAAATATACTGAAAAGTGGTTTTCTCAGGATGATACAGGATCAAAACCTTTAAAGACGAATATCAAGACATATGATGAACGGTTGTGGAAATGTTATCAGTCATATGTAGCAAAGGATATAAAAGAGGCGGGTTTGATGGAACATATCAACGTTTTAAAACATCCTGCTGTATTGGCAATTCCGGTTTTGATATGTGTTTTTTTTCTGTTGTTGTGGCATAGTTCGTTAAGAAAAGGAACTGAGGGATTTAGTAAATATTTAGGAAGTGTAGAAGCAAAGCAAACGGATATTTCGAAACTGCCGGTTATAAATAATGATGGAACAGTTAAAATGCCGGAAATAGCAAAAGTGGAGGAAAAAAAATCAATAGAGGTTAAAAATGATAACATTGCTCCTGGATCAGGGGTTGGATTCCCCGGGGTAAAAACTGAAAGTGGAGGGAAGGGGGTTAAAAAAGGGGGTAAAGTGGATCGCAGTGGGCATACTGCAGCTGGTGATATCGGGTCAAGGTGGAGTGAAATTTCAGAAGATGAAAAATCATATGGTGTGATTGATGGTAAAATTATCATGAAAGAGAATGGTGTTTATGTTGTTAAAAAGTAGAATTTTTACAATATTAATGTTGTTTGTGGTGGTATCGGGTTGTTCCATGCCTGATTATTATATGAAGAAGTCTAAAGCTGCCGTGATTGGAAATATTGTCAAGAATGAATCACCTATAAAGACCTTTGAAGTAAAGGATTGCGTTTCGGTTGTGGATGATCTTGATAAGTTAAAGGGTGGGACGGAGAAGGTAGATATAAAATTGAATAAAGGAATAACGATTGATGATTTGATCGGGTTATTGACGGATCATGGAATAAGTGTAGTTTTAAAGGTGCAAAAAACTGACGAAATGGGGCATCGAGGAGGAGAAAAAGAAAAGAAAGGGGTTTATATTCGTCCGGTATATCAGGGAACGATTGTGGGGCTTCTTCGGGCTGTTCAGGATAGTGTAGGTGTTTTTTATAGGGTGAATAATGGGACTTTGACGATATTGGACACATCGCAGGTATTTATTAAAATTATTTATTCCGGTCAAGTTACTCAAATAGAGGGTGTTTTAAAGGCTTTTGGTGTCCAGGGCGCTAAGTATGACGCTATAATGAATAGGGTTGTTTTTCAGTCTGATTATGAGATGTACCGGAAAGTGAGAGATTATTTTTATAGTTCGCCTCTTTCGGTGGCTGAAATAAATATCGTTGTTCTAGAGAATACAGTTAGCAAGAATTCATCAATTGGAATTGATTGGAGTCAGTTAGCGGGTGTTTTTGATGAATTATCTACGGTTTCGAATTATGTGAAAGTCTTGGGGGGGTCGTCAGGAGCTTTTACAGTTTCGGGAAATATAGGAAAAACAGTTTCAATGAGTGGCGTTTTGTCTTCAATTGAAACATTCAAAAATTTTGATATTATTCAGAATTGTAATTTGTCAGTTGCGAACGGTGAAAATGGCAGTATTGATGTTTCGCAGAAGTATCCTTATGTGTCGGCCATTAGCATATCATCATTAAGTGGAAATAGTACGTCAACGGTGCAAAGCACGACTTTTGATAGTGCAGATGCCGGGTTGATTATATCTGTGTCGCCAATAATTGATGAGCGCCTGGTGTCTGTAAATGTGCAGATGAAATATCAATCAATTGTGGAATATATGACGGTGGGTACTGTGGGTCAAATGGTTAGCCGGCCGGTTGTGTCCACAAGGAATGTAAAAACGATAGCGTCTTTGATGGCTGGTGATGTGATAAGCGTTGGATCGTTGCGTTATAAGGAATCGTCGAGTTTATCTTCTGGTCTATTTGGAATGAGCAAGGTTGGGCTTTTAACGGATTCGGAAAGATGGTTAGAAATGACTGTTTTGATGGGGGTAACATTAAAGAGGTATGTATTAAAGTAAAAATCTTTCCTTCTTGTTTCTTCTGTAGGGTTCCATTTATTGTTGTAATCTTAAAAAAAATCTGTATTATCAATCCATGAAAATTTTCTTTCTTAGTGTTATCTGTTTAGTGCTTATTGCTTTTTTATTTTTCGTGATAAGGCATATTGTAAAATCCTTTTTTTATGATCCCGTGAAAGGTAATAAAGATTCAGATACATCATATATTTATGATCATGATGATTATGAACGTTATTGGTTTGGAAAGGATGATAAAAAATAATAATAAAATTCTTGACAATTAAAAAAAAAGAGCGTACTGAAAAAGTCATGAATTGTCGAATAGTTGAAAAGTTGTCATTAAATGATATGTCGTATAAGATATGTTATGTAAACTATGATGGACTCATAATCACACCAGCTCTATGTCGCCACAAGCGCCGAGTTGATCTCCAACAATAATCAGAATTCCTGACAACTCTTTTATCTTGCGCCCCCGCTTGAG
>JAPLFI010000560.1 GCA_026390755.1 Ignavibacteriota bacterium | reverse complement strand
TTTTAATCTTATTGAAGAATTCGAAGGAATGCCCGGAGATAAATACAACGAAATCATTATCATTGCCCTGGCAACAAAAGCAATTGTTGGTCTGATAATGCTTCGCACCGAAGGCTCTCCTCACTTTCGCTTTCAGCGTGGAATTTCAATTTATAAATGATATGCCGCAAACGGAACCGGATTTGCTTTCCATTAACATTTCCCGTTGTGTACTGAGATTAAAAATGTCACTGCATTATATATTCTTTATTTATATTATCCGGTAAGCAAACATATTTAATATGAATTCAAAACGACTGACCCCATATCTGCTTGACGAATTTATTATCTATCTTAAAAATATTAATGCAAAGATTAATATACTGGATGATTTTTTGTTTAATCTGTCCACTCTGATAGATTTAAGAGAAAACATGCATTCATCAGAAAGGATGGAAAAAATCTATAAAACAGCTAATCTCGGTTCGGTTGAGGATTTAAGTCGGTTTTATAACAAATATTTCGAATATACTAACTCTATTGTTGCTTTTATTGAACACCTGGAAAAAATAAAGTCTGCCGAGACCATAGAAGAATTGTCAAGTGAATTGTTTTTCAAATTTTCATCTTACTATGACAATGATTACAACTTAATCATGCCTGTTATTCAGTCGAACGGCGAAAATCTTGTTAGTATCGTCATAAAAAAATATCAAATTGATTATAGCGGTGATTTTGAGAACTTAAAAAAAAGTATATCCGATAAACTCGGCGAGCCGCATTCTTTGTTTATTTCTTCACTCATTATCCTTCTGGAAAAAGCTAAAATAGATGAAGAGTCTCATGACGAATATTTGACGGAAATGTTATTCCGCCTGCTGATTATACTGGTTTTTAATATGAATATTTTGCGTAAGGCAGAGTTGTCTGAAGCAAATATAGTTAAAAAAGAATATTCCCGTGTAAACAGAAATGCGCCCTGTCCCTGCGGCAGCGGTCTGAAATATAAAAAATGCTGCCTGCTGAAAATAAATTGATATTTCAGGCATAGTAAGATATGAATAACTTACCTGCGGTCTGTTATTCTGCTTTGTTCAATCGAAATATCTGCTCTTTTACTATTTCAACTCTTATTCATCAATGCGAATCAATTTTAAAACTCAAATCCCAGCGATACTGTTGCTTCGTTTCTTGTGTTTGAATTATCGTAAAATATTATCTGCTCGGCATCCATGCGGACGTATCTGTATTTTAATATGAGATATGCACTCTCATCCGGTTTGTATTCGCACCCTGTTGTTTGAACCGTTCAGTAAATGCAGACGCGCGTTGAATTTCTCTGAAAAGTCATAGCTGATTTTAACACCGCTCTGGAAAAATGGTTCGTAATTTACCGAAAGCGAAAATGAATTGAAAAAAATGTTCTTGGGGAAACTTTCCGCTCCTATTTAATTGTTCAAATTAATCAATGCATGCCCGTCATACATTGAATAACCCTGCAAAATTCTTTATATTTAGAAGTAAATTAAAAGTTTAATTATTCAGTATATTGGCAGGATTTAATGGTATTAAACAAATTCACGGATAAATACTATGACACAACAATATCTTAAAATCGTAAAGAAATATATTCTTGATGAATTGGCAGATGAAAATGTATCAATAGCACTCTTTGGGTCTTTTGCTGATAGTATGAATACAAGTATTTCGGATATTGATATTGCCGTTATTCCTAAAGAGAAATTAAAGAAGTGGAAATTATCACTGTTACGTGAAAAGTTAGAGGAATTAACTATACCATATTCTATTGATTTGGTTGACTTTTCGATGGTTTCTGAACGTTTTAAAAAAATAGCATTGGCAAATGCACTATGGTGGAGGAAATAATGGTGAAATTATTTGCAGAAAAATATGAGAATGCGGTAAAGGCATTAAATACTCTGGAAGAAGCATTAAATACTGAATATTCTTCTTTTGTCCAGGATGCATCAATTCAACGCTTTGAATACACTACTGAAGCCGTATGGAAATGTCTTCAATCTTATCTCAAAGAATATGAAGGCATCTTATGCGCATCGCCAAAAGCTTGTATGCGGGAAGCAAAAAAAATAACTTTGATGGATGATGAGGCAGTAAAACTTGCTTTGGAAATGATTGATGACAGAAATTTAACTTCACATACTTATCACGAAGAAGTTGCAGAAATGATTTTTAAACTTTTACCATTATATTCTCTGCTCATGAAAAATATTCTCAATAAAATTAAGCCGGGTATTTAAGAAGAAAACTTTGAAGATTCTGTGCAATATTATACTGCCGTTGAGCACAATCTCGACTCAATAATAACAAGGAATATAAAAGATTTCAAAGATCCGGAAATCCCAGTGTTGACTGCTGAAGAATATTTAAAATCTTACGTTTAATATCCGGAGGGAATAATTATATCTGCCGGCTTTAAGATTTCATTCCCGTTTCTTCAATCATATCTATAATCTTATCAATAAAACTCTTAACATTATTCATATCGGTCTGGAAATTCTGAGCAGTCGTGTTCCATACAGGATGCCGGGCGCTCATCATTGCCATCGAACCTTTTGTATTGATTATATGCTCGCTGAATGAATCATTGAATACTAATACCCCGTTCTTTAAACTTAAGTCCATCCATTTCATTTTTCCGAAATAATCTAAATATGATTTCGGCACAATCATATCACCCGTGTATGATAAGCATGAATCAAAAGATTCAACTCCCGTAGGATTGCTTATGAGATTTTTGTTTGACGGTAAAATTGAGAATGATTTGTTACCGGCATTGTTAATTTTAAACGCAAAATATTTAGTACTTGAAAAATCGTAAGAATATATAGCAGTCAGCGATGTATGATCGCTTTCCCTTGCGAATGCGCTCATAACAATCTCTGTTTCCACTTCCCTGTATTTCCCGTAAATCTTATCACCCGTGTTCAGAAATGTTTTTTTGTCCGCCGGCGGAGCAATGTCCGGATGTGCCAGTCCTAAAAATGCCGCAAGCTCGGGCATTTGACTTTTGAACCCCCCCGCACTGCTT
>JAPLFI010000337.1 GCA_026390755.1 Ignavibacteriota bacterium | reverse complement strand
TTGAAGGTGCCAGGCAGGTTATACATACAGGACGTGCTCAGGTAACCGCTTTCTTTTAAGATAATTCCGCCGCAATAATTAAATTTCCGCAAGACTTTTTTTTCTGTCATAATAATCCGTTACTTTCCCGTATATCAGCAGAGCGAAGGCTGATATAAGTCCTATACCGGCAAAATAAAACCATATATAATACGCTTTGTTGTATGCAGTAGGTAATTGGTCCGGAGTCAGTGTTGCAGGGTCAGGGCAATAAGCTGTCAACAAATATCCCGATATCCCGAATCCGATAAGCGAAGATAAAAATGAATGTAAATGACTGAATCCAAGGTATAAACCTTCTTCTCCTTTCGGAGCCTGTAATGAAAAAAACTCAAGATATCTCGGGGAAATAAAACATTCTGCAAGACCCTGGAACACTATTCCGATAATCAGCATTATTGTGATAGGATGAGCAGAAAAAGCGCCAAAAAAATCAACTGAATTACCCGTTAAACTTTCCAGAAAGTAACTTGAAGCCATGCACAGAGCGGAAAGGGGCATAATAAACATCCCGACGCTCATCGAATAAACAGCTTTTACTTTTCGCATTACGTTAGTAATCCAAACAACGAATAAAATTACAACAAATGGATTTACGTTAGCAATCCATTCGGGCGAAGCTGTATTTCCCACCGTACGTAAAACATATTTCGGCATTGTGGCATACAGCTGATGCTGAATTACCCAGAAACCGGTGACTATCAGTATAAGAGTTATCAATCTGACATTTAATACAATCTTTATAAAACTATTCCATACTTCTTTAAGTTTTCTTCCTTCTCCGGCTTTATCAATATTTTTAAAAAAGAAATAGACGACAACAAGAGCTGTCAGTGTCATTAAAGCCGCGTACAGGTTAATCATCTCTAATCCGAGGTATAGCCTCAGAGGGAAAGCAAATGTTTTCCCGAGAAACGCGCCTACGTTAACCATTCCGTAGAATATTGAATATCCTTTAGCTCTTGTTTCTGTTGTTGTTGTTTTGGCAATTGTGCCCGTAATAATTGATTTAATAAACGATCCGCCGAACATTATTATTGCAAGCGCGGGAATTACTATCGCTTTATACGGGAAAACACCGAGAGTAAAATAACCAATGGTTAAAAGTCCGAATGACAGCATTAAAGCTTTTCTAAACCCAATCTTATCGGCAATCGCACCGGTAAACGGCGGTAAAAAGTACAAACCTGCCGCAAATACTCCGCCTATCCATGCCGCCCAGATATCATTGAATCCAACGCTCTTTGTCAGATAAAGAGTTACAGCGATAAAGAACGCGAAATAAGCCGCCCGTTCGAACAGTTCAACTGTGTTTGCAACCCAGAACTCACGTGAGAACTTTTGCTTTAATGCTTTTTCTGCCATAGTAAATTTTATTTATAAAAATTCTATCTATTTTAACTCGTATCCGTTTATTAACCCTTTTTGTATGGCAGGTATTCCGTCTTTCATCCATTCAGGCATTGATTCTCCTTTAAGATAGTGGTCAAAAAATTGTTTCATCCTGATTGACAGGTCAACACGGTTAGGCCATTTTATTAAGTTGTGCTCATCGCCGTTATAAGTAAGCATCCACGCGGGTTTACCGAGTCTTCTCAGAGAAACAAAAAACTCGATACCCTGCTGCCACGGAACAGCCCCGTCATTATCGTTTGCCATAATTAAAAGCGGTGTATTTATCTTATCGGCTTTGAACAGCGGAGAATTTTCGACATACAGGTCAAATTTTTCCCATAAAGTTCCGCCAATTCGGCTTTGCTCTCTCTCGTACTGGAATATTCTGTTGACGCCTGATTCTCCTCTGATACCGCCATAAGCACTTGTCATATTGGAGACCGGAGCTCCTGCCATTGCCGCTTTAAAGAAATCTGTTCTTGTCACTGTAAATGCAGCCTGGTATCCGCCCCAGCTTTGACCCTGTAATCCTATATTGTTTCTGTCAATAAAACTGAAGTTATCTGCAAGATACTGAGCACCGCTCAGTATATGATTGTATCCGCTCATGCCCGGGTATCCCGTTTTATAACTGATATCCGGAATAAATATTATATATCCGTTACTGTTATACAGCGGAAAATTTATGAAAGATCTGCTTGGACTCGGAATATAATGTGCGTACAGTTTATCCGTATATTTTTCGTAAAAATAAACAATCATCGGATATTTTTTCGATGCGTCAAAGTTCCCGGGTTTATAAAGCAGACCTTTCATATTTTCGCCTTCAAACCCTTTCCAGCCGATAAGTTCGACCGATCCCCACAGATAATTTTTTTGCTGAGGGTTCGCGTCGCTGATTCTTTTATAAGAAACAAAGTTAATATCTCCCGACCATAAATCAGGAAATTCAGTGTATGTGCTTTTCTGGAATATAATTCCATCTGTATATTTTGCCTTTTGCATGCTCACAAATTTATTGTCAAGCATGACTAATTTTTCGGGTTTTTCTCCTGACAGAACTTTAGAAACTGATGTTTTAAAAAACCCCTCATGCCAGTTCTCTTCGTTTACGGCTTTCAAAAAAATTATTTCGTCTTGCCCGATAAAGATTGAATCGTTGTTTGTTTTATGGTATCTGAAAGATGTTTTATTAACTCTTCCGTCTGTAAGTCTTTCGGGAGATGTAGAATTATCAGGGCTCACTAACCATATATCGTACCTGTCATATATCAATGCATGGTTATCATTTGTCGTCCAGCCTGCTATTCCGTACGGCTCGGGTGAATTCGGCTTATCGTATTCTTCGTCGTGAAATCTCGTTCCGATATCTTTTGTCAGACTGTAACTGATATTATTCTTTACTGAATATGCGTACCATGACGAATCTGCATTCTCAAACCATGTTATAAAGTTACCGCCCGGCGATAAGCTGTATCCGTATTGAACTTCCGTAGTAATTAGTTTTCGTTCTCCCGAATTAACATCAACAGAATATATATCTCTTAACGGCGGAGAAATCCATGAACTTGATTTTCTGTAGGGTTTGGATGAAATGCCGATTGCGAAATCAGAATTATCCCTGTTAGCAGTCCTGACTTCATCAATATCGTCATCTTCAAGCTGTACCATCTTTCCATCTACGACATTATATACTGCGAGATAGTTTTTTTGTTTTGTCTTTTCGAGTTCTTTATTCTGTTGAGTCTGTAAATATTCGTCCTGCCAGTTCCATATATCAACCTTAAATTTTTCTTCGTCAATGAGTGTGTCTTTTGGTTCAGGTGAAATTTTTGGTGCAGTTCCGAAAAAAAGCCGTTTCCCGTCAGCCGAGAAATAAACTTTCCCGTTTTGATTTACTTCCCAGCCAGTTGTCATTCCGGGAGTAAGAGTGTCAACAATTGCCTCTTTTGTTTGTTTTGTCAGTGTTGTCCGGTAAAGGCTGTATCTTTTAACTTTTGCTGTGTCCGCTGCGTGTATGAAAGCTATCTGTGTTCCGGCTGTGTCAATTGCTAAGTTCTTCGCATATCCCTTCTTTAAGAAAACATTAACGGTCTCTTCTTTCTCAAGATCGGTAAAAAAAACCTTTGATGAATCGGTTTTTCCTTTCTTCAATGAAATAAAACCAAGCTTATTTCCATCCTTTGAAAACATGTATTCAGTAACATAATCGAAAACAAGCCTCTTGTCAGTCACGGGATTGTAAACAGTCAGATTATATACTTCTATATCGCTTTTCGAAACAGTATCTTTTTTGTCTTTTGCGGGCTCTGAAAGGAATGCAATCCAGTTGCTGTTACCTTTAGCCATCTTGTATGATTTCAAATCCGCAATTTTTATTACCGAGTCTATAACGCCTTTACTGTTAAGCATAAGAATCCCGAGCGAATCCTTTGGCATTTGCTCTTTTTTCTTTTTGGCAGACTTATATTTCCTTAAAGTATCTTCGGGTGTTTTTATCTTAAAAACAGCGAACCCTGATTTTGGTGATATTGATGTCTCATATCCCCGCGGTATATTCTTAGCACGATTATCTTCAAGATTTTGAATTATCAGTATTCCGTCGCCCTTACCGGGGTTAATTTCATAAGAAGTCCATTTCCCGTTTCCTGAAATTTGCGGGTTTTCCAGCTTTTTCCAAAAATTATAAACCGAATGATCAAGTATTAACTTACTGTTTTCTGATGTTGTATCAGTGATCTGTGCGGAAACATTGCTTAAAATAATACAGCAAATAAATACAGTAAAAAATGCGGTTTTTCTCATATCTTTTAAATTATTATTATGTTTGCATATAAATTAAAATCACTGAAAATATTGTTTATACGGTAAATTAACAATTCATTAATACATAGTTCCGGCGCCAAAAATCTTAATATATTTGAAGAATATTGAACAATTTACCTCATATTGCAGTTTAATACCGTAGAAGAGAATAATATTTTCTTTTGAATTTATTGTTATCATTAAGTTAGCTAAATTTACAGATTAAGAGCAAAAATGTCCGAAAAAACTGATAATAAAGACGATATAAACAAAGATATAAACAGCGAAGATAATCCGGGAATTTCTGAAGGTAATACATCGGATGAATTATTATCCGAAGACGATACATTCGGGAATGTTCAGCCGGAGAAACCTGAAAAAAAGGAAACCAATTATCAGGTAAGTCTTATTGACGAAAGGAATCTTTTAATTAAGATTGTAACAGAGCGTTCAGTATCTATTGATTGCTCGGTTAAAGATAAAGGTACTGTGGGTTCAGACGAAACTCAGTCAAATAAAATATTTATTCATCCGAAAACCAGTAAACAGGAAGTTGATATTCTTGTGACTATCGGGAAAGACATAACTTCCGTATCTGTTCTTGAAGACGGTAATAAAAGACTTGATAATTCACCGGATATAGGGGAATTAAAGCCCGTTTTACAAAAGCCGGCTTCGGAATTCAGGGAGTTAGCTAGAAAATTAATTCCGAATCCGCTTGTAGCGGATCTAATCGGAATTAAACGCGATGAAGATGAAAAAGAGTTCGGCGAACCAAAAACTCCCGAAGAGTGGCTTAAGGACAAGCTGGGCAGAAAAAATCTGTGGAGAGTTTACAGAAAAGAACTCCGCCAGAATCTCATCAGAGGATTTTCCGGAGCAATGGTTGTTTTTCTCATCGCAATTTCAGTATTTGCTTCTATAGCTTCAAAGAAAATCAATACAGAAGAAGTTATTGAGCAGAGACGTCTTGTTATAATGCAGGATCTGCCTGAAAATTTTAATCAGGGGCAAAACGTGGAAGATCCGAATAAACCGCCGGACAAGCCGAAATCTGAAGACGGCACCGAAGACACAAGGAGTGTTATTCCTAACCTTACACCTAAGAAAATTAATAAGCCATACAGGATTAATGTGCCCAAGACAATTGTGAAACTTGATACAAACATTTCGAATACAAACAAAGAGCTGGATTCACTAAGAAAAACAAATATCACCGATAATAAAAAAGATAAAGATACGAGCAAAATCGTTAATGCTAACCTGATGCCGGACTCTCTGCTGAAGTCGCTTAACGAGAACGAAGTCGGACTTCTTGGACGTTTTCCGCCAAGCTGGAAACAGATGGATTCGAGACAGATAAATATTAATCAGAAAGAATTTACCGGCGTAATACTTGTTGATACAGCAGTTAAGAAAAAAGAAGAAGCGCTGACTATGAACATACAGCTCGACCCTAAGAGCGAATATTGGAGCCAATTCACATTCAAAAATGTTTTTGAAGAGGATTCATTACGGACTATTTATTCGCTTGACCCGAAATCCGAGGCAAACCAGACTTATTACAGGTTTTATTTAGCGGGTAAAACAGATAACGTATTCGTCAGTGCCTTCGTCGAATCTACATACTTTGAAAAATACAAACCTGAAATTGAGCGGGTAGTCCGCTCTATACGAATTCAGCGCCAGCAAAAACCTTCAGGACAAAAGTAATCTTAAAAGTGTTAAGTGTTAGCTCCAGCAGAAACCTTAAGGTCATAACTAATCTTAGCACTTAATAAAGTTCGCATTCTGCGAAAAAGAATCCGACTTCAATTTTTCCGTTTTCAACCGAATCCGAGCCATGAACGGAATTTTCCTGTTTTGAAGCCGCGAATTTTTTTCTTATCGTGCCATCCTCAGCTTCGGCGGGATCAGTGGCTCCGATTAATTTTCTGTAATCAGCTACTGCATTATCTTTCTTCAATGCTACTGCTATTACATTTCCCGACGTCATGTAGCTTATGAGATCATTATAAAATGGTCTCTCCTTATGCACTTCATAAAAACTTTTTGCCTGGGCTGAGCTGAGATGTGTCATCTTCATTCCGATAATATCAAACCCGGCATCGGTCAGCATTTGAATAATATGTCCCTGAACATTTTTCTTTACGCCGTCAGGTTTGATAATGCACAATGTTCTTTCCATGTTTAATTTTTCCTTATTGTAATGAAATAAAAAATATTATTTGTACACCATAAAAACTATAACAAGCTATTAACTTTGGCTGTATTATAAAAATGGTAGATAAAAAATTATCACTAAAAATAAGATTTTGCTCTTATTCTCAAACTTGTCCTGAATTTATTTCAGAAAGTTCTACTCTGTGTATCTCTGTGTCTTCCCTGCCTGCCTGTCTGCGCCAGGTAGACGGCAGGCAGGTCTGTGACCTCTCTGTGTAACTTCTTTTTACACATATTATTCAATATTAAAATACAGCCTTATCCCTTAATCTAAACCGGGAGGTTTTGCTCTTTCAACGACAGTAGTATCCATAGTTACATGATTACCTATACATTTCCGCGGCATTTTTTTCCTGTCAATTAGCTCGATTTGAGAAGGACAACTTTCAACTGCCAGCAATCCGGAAATTGAACAGATTCTCATCTCCTGAACTCCGTCCGGCATGAGGAAATAAGCGACCGGAAAATCAAATTCCTCATCGGCGTACAATAACTGCATGAATTTACCCCAAATCGGTGCCGCTGCTTTTCCGCCTTGTCCGTATGCACCACCGAATTTCACTCTTGCATCATCAAATCCGAGCCAGCATCCGGCAACGAATTGCGGTGTAAAACCTACAAACCAGGCATCGGTGTAACTCTGTGATGTACCCGTCTTTCCTGCCGCAGGTCTGTGGAAAAATCCCCGGATAGATGATGCTGTCCCTTCGTTCACGACACCTTCCATCATATCGTTCATTATATAAGCGACACCTTCGCTCAGTACTTCTCTTGTTTCAGGAACAGCCTGCTCAATGACGTTTCCGTTCCTGTCTTCAATCTTTGTTATTGCAATTGGTTCAACCCATATTCCTTCATTCGCGAATGTTCCGAAGGCATTAGTCATTTCAAGCGGAGTAACTTCTCCGACACCGAGAGCGAGCGATAAATAATTCGGAAGTTCGGATTTTATACCCATTTTATGCGCCAGTTCTATCACTTTTTCGATCGGCGCAAGTTCCATAGCTGTACGAACGGCGACCACATTTATAGATTTCTCTATTGCGAGTCTCATAGTTACCATTCCGCCGGTGCCGCCGCCTTTTGGAGACCAAATTCTGCCGCCTACATTCACGCTTACAGGGTCATTGGATATCATATATCCGGGAGAATATCCGTTTTGAACTGCCACAGTATAAACAAACGGCTTAAAAGATGAACCGGGCTGTCTCTTTACTTGTGTCACATGATTAAGTCCGTATTTTGTTCTTGTCAGCGGATTGGCTCCGACCATTGCTTTAATCTCGCCCGTCTTCGGAATCATAACGACAAATCCGACCTGCACAGTCGTTGCCAGGTATTTTACAGAATCTATTACCGCTTTATTATTCTTCATCGAATCGTAAATCTTCTTCTTTTCCGTATCAGTCGGCGCTTTTTTATAAATCTCTGATTGCTTTATAAATTTCTCCAAATCGGCTTCCAGTATGTCTTTATTGCTTTTCCAGTTCCAGGATGAATTAAAAGATTTCTGATATCCGGAGAGCTGTTCTTTTACAGCATCTTCGGCGTGCTTTTGAAATCTTGTATCTAAAGTTGTATAAACTTTCAATCCGTCTCTGTATAAATCGTATCCGTATTTTTCTGCCTTCGTTTGCATAAGTTGTCTTACGTATTCAGTGAATTCAGGCGCCCGGGATTCATTGTTGATTTCTTCTAACCTGTAAGATACTTTTACCGGTGCCTGAATCTCGGAATCAAAAACATCTTTCGATATAAATTCCATTTCATGCATTCCGGTAAGGACTAAATTCCTTCTGACTTTACAGACTTCCGGATTGTCAACAGGATCGTAATTCGAAGGAGATTTCAGAAGAGCGACAAGTATGGCGCATTCATCAACATTCAATTCCTTAGAAGTTTTCCCGAAGTATGTGTTTGCCGCCGCCTCCACTCCATAAGCGCCCTTGCCGAAATAAACCGTATTAAGATAATAAGTCAGAATTTCTTCTTTTGTATATGTCCGCTCTATCTGAACTGCCGTCATCGCTTCTCGTAGTTTTCTGCTTAAAGTCATTTCTTTTCTGTTAAGATAAAGAATTCCGGCGAGTTGCTGAGTTATGGTCGAAGCCCCTTCTTTCTTTAGTCTCATGCTCATTATGTTCTTACCGAATGCCTGAAATATACGCTGAATATCAACACCCCAATGGCTGAAAAACTTTCTGTCTTCCGTTGCCACCAAAGCGTTTATCATATCTTTGGGAATATCCTCAAATGTTATTTTTGTTCTGTTTTTAAGAAAAAATTTATCAATTAACTCTCCGTTATCGGAATAAATTTTTGTAGCTTCTTCAAGCTTCGGATTCTCGAGCTCTGCCAGAGACGGAAGAGACTGCGAAAGGAAAATCAGGTATGCCAAAAAAGACAGAAATACAATTATTAACACCGTAAGAATAAACCCGAATGAAAATTTTGATGTCCTTTTTTTTCTCAGACCTTTCTTTCTGTATTTTTTATCGGAAAAGTAACGGTTAAGCTCCTCTTCCTTTTTGTCTTTTTTGTTTTTCTTTGCCAATTCTTTTAAAAGTTCTTCATTTAGATTCTGAAATCAATTCTTCGACGACTTTGTTGTTTTTCAGATCATAAAATTTTCGTAAACTGAATTTCCCGTTTTTGAAAATCCCGTAACTGAAATCCCTGATCCAGTTCCCGAGATTTATATAATATCCTCCGAAAGTTCCGCTCCTGCAATATTCCATTACAGGTTTATGCTGATGTCCCATAATCACAAAATCCATCCCTCCGGATATCTTTTTAACAGCATAATCTTTCAAACCGTCATTCGGCGAATAGTCTTTCTGTGTTGTATAATCCCTCGATTTCGAAGAGGTTCTTTTTGCAAGCCACACGCCTATATCAGGATGTATAAGAGAATACAAAAACTGCGAAACACTGCTCCTCAAAATCTTTTTTAATATCTTATATCCCGTATCATTATATGCCAATCCGTCTCCGTGATGCAAATAGAATCTCTTGCCTTCTATTTCACGTTCAAGAGGTACATGCCGGATCTCAATTCCAAACTCATCTTTAAAATAACTGCCCCTCCAGAAATCGTGATTCCCGCTGAGATAAGTAATCAATACCCCTGATTTTACAAGTTCATATATCTTTGCCAGTACCCGATAATGTCCCTTTTGTACAACCTGCCGGTATTCAATCCATGAATCAAAAAGATCGCCGACAATAAAAATTTCAGCTGCGTCTTTCCCGGCTTTTCCGAGAAAATCCAGCACAGCATCTTCCTGTTCCCGGGGATGTTCATAATGAGCCATCCCAAGATGAACATCGGAAATAAAATAATATACTCCGGACATTATTCGCTCTGGGTGGGCTTCTACTTAACTTTTATCTTTACTGAAAAACTCTTATTGCCCAGTTTACAAACGCCGGATTCCGAACTGCAATAACCAAATTTCACTGTACCGGTAACGGTATAATCCCCGGCTTCAGTGTTGTCGGGTACTGTAAATTTATATTTAACCAGATTGTTTGTCAGATAGTCACCTTCTCCGCCTGTGTAATCCTGAACACCCTGTCCGTTAATATTATCGCTCGTTATAGTTACGTCAATCGGCGGTTCTTTAGGGATTTTAACGCCATTTCCTGTTTTAAATTTGATGGTCAGTATTCCGCTGTCACCAGCTTTGAAAGATTTCTTGTTTGCCGAAACCGATACACCGGGCATTGATTGCGCGTTTGAAACTTCATTCATCAAAAATCCCGATAAAACTGCTAAAATCAACGCTAAAACTAAAGATTTTTTTGTCAACATAATTTTTCGAATGTTTTAATTTAATCCTGAAATAATCCTGAGGCTGAAACAAGTTCAGCATGACAAGGATAGTATTCAGGACAAGCCTAACAATATAAATATTTTAATTTATTAATTTAATTCAATTTAACTCTTTAAAACGAAATCCCCGCAGGAACAAATTACCCCGCGAGGATTTAAACTGAAACATTGTGTTTAAGTTCCTTAAAAACGCTTTATCATAAAATCCTTTGAATGTCCGTTGCTGAACTCTTCATGAGATTCAATCATAGCGTAAGCGTTATGATTATGTATGCTCTCAAAATTTTCAGCCTCGACACGGTAATAAACTATGCTGTTATTCTTCTGTAACTTTAAGACTACGTTTCTGACAAGGTCCTCTACAAAAACAGGATTTTCGTAAGCCTTTTCTGTCACATACTTTTCGTCTTCCCGCTTCAGTAGTGTGAAAAGTTCCGAACTGGCACTTTTCTCGACGTATTCAATAATATCCTCTATCCAGACCGTGCCCCTGAATCTCACGGAAACAGTTACTTCGCCTCTCTGGTTATGTGCGCCGTATTTCGATATGTTTTTTGAGCAGGGACATAGTGTTTTAACCGGTACTATAACCGTCATTATAAGATCTCTTTTTTTCTTATTCATAACTGCGTGGAATCTGACAAAGTAATCAATCAAAGAGGGCTTTTTTGTCACAGGTGCGTGTTTTTGCCTGAAATACGGAAACTCAAGTTCAATATGTGCAGAGTCTGAATGCAATTTACTCTGCATCTCTTTAAGTATTCCGAATACAGAGTCAATATGTATCTCTCTTTTATCCTGAAGAACTTCAACAAATCTGCTCATGTGAGTACCTTTGAATTCCTTTGGCAGGTCAACAGACATAGATATTGTCGCAATTGTGTGCTGCATTTCATTGTCTCTGTCTTTTACTGCAATCGGATATTTCAATTTTGTTATACCCGCTTTATCAATAGGTATGTTTCTTATGTCTTTCTGATTCTGCATGTCGGGAAGTGTTGACTCGCCTGACTTTTTTATTTTGTTTTTATTCATTTCCGTTGTATTTCACTTATTCTTAATTTTCATTTTATGGGTTATTCCTGTTCGATTATGCATTCAAACGGAAGCTTTTCACAATCTATGTAAATGCTGAATAATCTGTCTGTATTTTTTAAAACAAAATTCCATATATAAAGTTTATCTGTCTCGGGTATCGGAGAATTTGAAATGAAATCAGGATGCACGAATTTAAACCTTCCTTCAGGGCATTCCTGCGGGAGTTCATCAAATGGTTTATAATATTCGTATAAAAAAAGCATTATATTGCCAATGTTCGGATAATTATTTTCGGTAACAATTCCCAGCAGTTTCCAGTCCTTTGGTTCCGATATAATCCTGCATTCTTCCTCTCCTTCGCGCACAGCGCATGCCACGGGTGATTCAGCGGGATTAAAAATAACTTTTCCTCCTGGCGGAGAGAGTAAGCCTTTGTTGGGCTCTTTGGCTCTTTCGATTAAGAGGTATTCGCCTCCGGAATTCTTAATGTATAACAGTGTAGCGAGTTTCAAATGACTGAAATGGAATGTTCTTAGGCTTGCGGTAAGGCTGGTTTATGGAATACAGGCATAACAGAACTTTTTTTCAAATTTCTCTTATTAAGAATTAATTCTAAATTCGTTATTCTTTGTCCATCAGAACTTTTTAATTGCGTCAGTGTGTTACTTAGCTTCCCTGTGCAGTATGTGTTTTTTAGTGAACTTACAGTACTTTTTCATTTCGAGTCTTTCTTTAGTATTATTTCTGTTCTTTTCCGTTACATAAACAGATTTACCTTTATGAGGACCTTCGATGCTGACAAGTTTAATATTTAGTCTTGCACCTTCTTTTTTCTTTGCCATATATATTTAAATGTATATATTTTTGATATAATCATAAATATATCAAAAATATATCAAAAAATCATAGTAATTCCGATGCCCTTTTTCGCGAAAATGCCATAAAACGGCATTTTTTCATCTAAAATTTGAAATCCACACCGATTTCGGGACTTGCAAAGCTGTTATTTCCAATCCCGATTCTTGCAACTCCTGCAAGATTTTTATGAAAGAAGTATCTTACGCCGCCCTGACCCCAAGCCCATAAATCACTCCCGGCGAAATTAAATCCGATCATAATACCTATAAAGGGTACAGTTTTTCCGTCTCCAATCTTATTGAAATTATAATTCAACTGACCGCCGAGAACCGAACTATTCAGAGTCGTACTTGTCCAGTATCTGAAAGTTGCTCCGAGTCCGAACACTCCGGACCCCATTTGTGAAATCTCATATTCGAGGTTTGCCCCCAGAGAAATCGAGCCGCTTTCGGTTACTATTCCGACCGTAGGACCCGCCAGTCTGTCACCTTCTTTCATCTGAGCGTTAATGACGGCAGTGCAGACCAATACAAAAAACAACAAAGAAAATATTTTCATAAGACTAAGAGTTTAATTTACTTAATTTACAATTTTAATATTTATAAGTAAACATACGTATTCCTTCCGTTTTAAATTCATTATTAAATTTTATTTAATCCTTTTTTCTGTTAATTTAGGTTCTGTTACAAACTTATAAAAAAATCATCAGATGGAAGAAAGATTGATTCGAAATGTTCTCGATAAAGGTTTCATTGAAGTAATTGACCACCTCGGCAATGACCTCACAGTCGCGAATTCCGCGCGTGTTTCATTCGGTAAAAGGAAAAGCGAATATGACGAGCGTGACCGTGTTCTCGTTAAGTTCCTCGCTGAAAATAAGCACTGGTCTCCTTTCCGGCATCTTGTAGTACAGTTTCACGTTAAAGCGCCGGAGTTTGTCATGCGCCAGTGGTATAAACATGTTGTAGGAATCGAAACCACATCAAATTCTTCCACAAAAGACCATGCATGGAATGAAATTTCGGGGCGGTACGTTCCTGTTGCCGATTTCTACCGTCCGTCCAACTGGCGCCGCCAGTCGGATGATAATAAACAGGCTTCGGAAGGAAGTATAGAAAATCAGGATGCCGCATCGAAGTTATTCGATGAATCAATGTCCGCGCTTATTGATACTTATGAAAAACTTATGGAGCTTGGTGTCGCTAAGGAACAGGCGCGGATAATGCTTCCCCTGAACCAATATACTGAAGTTTACTGGACAGCCTCATTTCAGGCGATAATGAATTATATTGAACTGCGTGACGAGCCGACTGCGCAATGGGAAATTAGGCAGTATGCAATCGCAATGAAGGAACTGGTCGTTACTCTGTATCCGGAAACAGTTAATATCTGGCTTGAAGTACTTGAAGGGAAAAAATAATTAACAGCTTAGCGTGAATATTATCCTTTTATGAATATGCTTTTCAGGACGTGTCCCGCAACGTTTGGGTTTTCTTTAAAACGCCGGATAGAGTATTCGTACCACCTTTTCCCGAATGGTACGTAAATTCTCATTCTATGACCTTGTTTTACGAGTGTGTCGCGAAGTCCCTCTCTTACTCCGAACAGCATCTGATATTCGTATTTATCGTTTGTTAAACCCATTTCTCTTATAATATCGGATGCGACGTCCGTAAGAAAATCATCATGTGTTGCAATTCCCACGTATGCCCCGCGTTCAAACATCAGTCTCAGTACTTTTAAATAATTATCCCTTATCTCCTGTTTATTTTTAAATGCAACGCTCTCCGGCTCAACATAAATTCCTTTGCATAATCTGAAGTTTGCTTTTCCTTCCGACAGTCTTACCACGTCCTTATCTGTTCTGCGCATATATGCCTGCAGTACTAATCCGATGTTGTAATTTATCCGCATCTCTTCATATATTCGTATTGTTTCCTCAGTCACGGCGGAATCTTCCATGTCAATCCTTACAAAAATATTTTTTTCCTTTGCGAAGTCGAGTATTTCTCTGAAAAGTCCTCTGCATAAATCATTATCCATTCCGAGTCCCAGCATGGAAAGTTTTACCGATAAATTTCCGTTGAGCTTTTCCTTGACAATTGTATCCACAACCTCAATTGATTCTTTCATTGATTCCCGTGCTTCTTCTTTATTCTTAATGCTTTCGCCAAGCACGTCAACTGTAGTCATAATACCTTTTGCGTTCAATAACCTGACTGTTCTTACTGCATCTTCTATCTTGTCGCCCGCGATGTACTTATTGGCAAATAATCTTACAAACTTCCTTGGAAAGACCGGAAGCATTTTTACTAATATTGTGTTAATTGGATTCATCATTTCTTTATATTGAAGTTCGACAACATTTATTCACGATTATTCTATTAAAAAATGTCAGTTATGTTCCATCTCATAGTATATGCAAATTAATACCCGGAATTGCATTAATAAAGTCAAAAGTATTGATTTCTGCTGAGAAATGTTTCCGTACGCTAATCCGTATGGCTGGTTTTATATATTCGGTGGTTTGAGAAATATTTTCCGGGAGAACTGAAAATTAACTATTTTTACAGATCATCGTTATTTCTAATCAATTTTTATTACGTATGTTGTTGCCGCCGCATCACCGATTCTTTGTTTGCCTTTTGTAACGAGTATTGCGATTATTCCGACCATGTTAAGAAAAG
>JAPLFI010000200.1 GCA_026390755.1 Ignavibacteriota bacterium | reverse complement strand
TATATATGAAAAAGGATTTGATACACCTGCTGAGGCAATCCCAGCCGCCGCAGTCTCGGGAGCAAAAATTATAGTAATATGTTCAACCGACGATACTTATCCCGAAATAGTGCCTGCCATCACCGCCGGCATAAAATCAGAATCCGCTGATACAACCCTCATTCTCGCGGGATATCCGAAAGAGCAGATTGAAGAGCATAAGAAATCCGGTGTGGATGACTTTATATATCTCGGAGCGGATGCATATTTTTTACTTAAGAAACTGATTGATAAATTAAATGGAACATCGGGAGAACTGAAATGACGAAACCTGATTTCACGAATATAAATTTGGATATTAAAACGGAAAAAGTTTCAAAATCCGAATGGGAAAACCGGTTCAGGAAAGAAACCGGCAAAACAGTTGAGGAGTTCATCTGGCATACGATGGAACAGATTGATGTAAAGCCCCTGTACAATACCGCGGACCTAAAAAGTCTTGAACATATAAATTACATGGCGGGTATTCCTCCGTTTCTGCGAGGTCCTTATGCTACAATGTACGTCCAGCGTCCTTGGACTGTCAGGCAGTACGCAGGTTTTTCAACAGCCGAAGAAAGCAATGCTTTCTACCGCAGGAATCTCGCCGCAGGGCAGATGGGGCTGTCGGTTGCATTCGACCTTGCAACTCACCGCGGATACGATTCTGACCATCCCCGTGTTGTAAGCGATGTCGGCAATGCCGGAGTTGCCATAGATTCAGTTGAAGATATGAAAATACTTTTCTCCGGTATTCCGCTCGATAAGATGTCGGTTTCAATGACAATGAACGGTGCGGTTCTTCCCGTTCTTGCGTTTTTCATTGTTGCCGCTGAAGAGCAGGGGGTTAAGCAGGAATTGCTCACTGGCACGATTCAAAACGATATACTGAAAGAATACATGGTGCGCAATACTTACATCTATCCTCCCGGACCTTCTATAAAAATTATCTCTGATATTTTCCAATACACTTCAAAGAACATGCCGAAGTACAACAGCATTAGTATTTCGGGATATCACATGCAGGAAGCGGGTGCTACAGCCGACCTTGAAATGGCATACACACTTGCAGACGGACTTGAATACGTTAGAACGGGAATTCAATCCGGAATGGATATTGACACATTTGCGCCGAGGCTTTCCTTCTTCTGGGGAGAGGGAATGAATTATTTTATGGAGGTTGCAAAGCTCCGCGCCGCGCGTGTTATCTGGGCAAAACTGATTAAAATGTTCAACCCAAAGAATCCGAAATCAATGGCACTCCGGACTCACTCGCAGACCTCGGGCTGGAGCCTGACGGAGCAGGACCCTTTCAATAACGTTATAAGAACCTGCATGGAGGCAATGGCAGCTGTTTTGGGACATACGCAGTCGCTTCACACAAATTCACTCGATGAAGCTATCGCTCTGCCTACAGATTTCTCAGCGCGAATTGCCCGGAACACACAGCTGTATTTGCAGGATGAAACAGGAATTTGTAAAGTCATTGACCCTTGGGGCGGTTCCTATTATGTTGAGAGTTTAACGGGCGAGCTTCTTAAACGCGGATGGAAGCATATACTCGAGGTTGAGACGCACGGCGGAATGACAAAGGCAATTGAAGCGGGGATTCCGAAAATGCGTATAGAAGAAGCTTCGGCGCGGCGTCAGGCGAGGATTGACTCTGGACGTGAAACTATTGTCGGAGTAAATAAATTCCGTCTTGAACAGGAAGCTCCGATGGAAATACTCGAAGTTGATAACTCTGCTGTAAGACTGTCGCAGATAAAAAGGTTAAAGGAAGTAAAATCAGTCAGGAACGATACGGACGTGCAGGCGTCGCTCGATGCGCTCACTAAATGTTCCGAAACAGGCGAAGGCAATCTGCTCGACCTTGCAGTAAAAGCGGCGCGTGCGAGAGCAACGCTCGGAGAAATATCATACTCTTTAGAAAAAAAATGGGGGAGATTCCAGGCAGTGACAAGGACAATATCAGGAGTTTACAGTTCGGAGTACGCGTCGGGCGATGAAGACGTGGTAATACTGGCAAAGAAAATGACGGACGACTTCGCAAAGAAAGAAGGACGCAGACCCAGAATCATGGTGGCGAAAATGGGTCAGGACGGACACGACCGCGGAGCGAAAGTTGTTGCCACGGCTTATGCCGACATGGGATTCGATGTTGACGTCGGTCCGCTCTTCCAGACACCCGAAGAAACTGCGCGTCAGGCTGTTGAAAATGATGTGCACGTAATCGGCATGAGTTCACTTGCAGGCGGACATAAAACTCTTCTGCCGCAGTTGATTGCAGAGCTGAAAAAACTTGGCCGTGAAGATATAATAGTAATATGCGGCGGAGTAATACCCGTGCAGGATTATGAATTTTTATACGAGCAGGGCGCGGCGGCGATCTTCGGACCCGGCTCCAAAATCCCCGAAGCGGCAATTAAAATAATGGAGGAAATAATTAAGCGTTTCAGTTAACACTATTAAACGGGCATCTTGAGTTATATTATTTGTAATAGTTAACGAGGAGCTTCTGGAGGTTTTTTTTGGCTCTTGATATTAACGACTCGACTGCTTTAACGGAAACTCCGTATATTTTACTGATTTCCACAGAAGACAATTCCTCTTTTTTGTTCAGTATGAAAACTGCTTTTTGCATATCGGGCAGTGCATTTATTGCTCTGTTCAAAATCTCTGCTCTTTCGTTATTCAAAGTATTTTGTTCGGGATCGGAATCCGAAGAAATATTATTTATATACCCCGGGTCTCTGGAATAACTCTCCGGGGTATTATACTTTTTGTTATCGCGTAAGAAATTTAAAGATCTGTTAGTCGAAATTCTGTAAAGCCAGGTCGAGATTTTTGAATCACCTCGGAATTTACCGATGGTTTTATATGCTTCGATGAAAACTTCCTGCGCAATGTCATTTGCATCATCAGTATTGTTTACAAATTTATAGCATGTATTAAGTACAAACTTTTTGTGTATATCTACAAATTCTTTAAAAGCATCTTTATTTCCGTTATTAATTTCCTGTATGAGTACATGCTCATCCATTAAACAATTTTCAAAATTTAAGAATTTTATCGTTCTTAAGAGAAATATATCTCCGTTTAAATAGCTGTCGCTATTTTATCATCAGCATTTTTATTGTCTGAGTATAGTTGCCGGCTGAAATTTTGCAGAAATACGCTCCGCCCGGCATGTTTCCCGCATTAAAATCAACCTTGTATTTCCCGGCTTTCTGGTAAATGTTTACCAGGGAAGCGACTTCCTGTCCCAGTGAATTATATATTATAAGTTTTACATCGGAGTTCGACGGTAATAAGTACGTAATCATTGTAACCGGATTAAACGGATTGGGATAATTTTGTTCAAGCGTGAATTTATCCGGAATAGACTCTCCGATTCGCGTTATACCAATAGGAGTTGTGCTTACGTATCCTATACCCGAACCCCAGTTACTCGCTTTATTCGTCATCGAAACCACCCAAACTCTGCCGTTCATAAGCGGGTCAACGCAGGCGCCGGAATAATCCCCGAATCTAAAACTCCCGTAATGTCCCGTACCTGCCTGAACAAGGTAAGAAGAAGTTGAAAATCCGCTTCTGTCATGAGAAACAACTCTTGATTCGTTATAAACCGTTGCACTGCCGCGTATAAAGGAGATAACTACAGAATCCCCGTTATAAGGCGGCGCCATACAAGGAGCGGGCTTTGGGAATGTGTACCATGTAAGTGAAGCTCCGAATCCTCCCTGAACATCAACTACGTTATCCGATACGTTCAGCTTGTAATATTTTATTATACTCGCAGTATCTCCCGCACCCCATACATATTTTGACGGCAAAGCCGTATAAAGCATGTGTTTCTGAACGCCGCCGGAATTTCTTCCCAGCATGTAAATAACATCCTGCGTCCGGCAGTCAAAAGCATCAACGGTTACTCCTCCCGGCTGTTTAGTTGAAGTAGGTACTGTGTATGCTTCAACGGTAATTGTTGATTGTCTTGTGAGTGTAATACCTCCCGATGCTGAATGCCATAACGGTTTATCTATTCTCCAAACGGTAAAATAGTTGTTTGAACCACCGTAACTGTTTATAAGAAACATCTGTCCGTAACTCGTCGAGAACCAGTTAACTGCGGGTTTTGTAGTAAAAGATTTATTCCCGCCTAAATCGGTATTATTCCAGAAATCCCACCAGCCGATAGTTTCTCCGTTATATGCCGCCTTGCCTTTGATGACTCTTATTTTTCCGTACTGGAATACACCCGCCTGATTATATTGATTAGAGGTTATGAATATTGCCGTTGAATCACCCGAGCCGTAAGCGGATAATCCCAGTCCCGGGTAATCAGCCCAGAGTTGAGTGGTCGTTGAGCCGTCTATGTGCGCATTCAGTTTATATACCCACCAACTGCCCGTTGGACTGTTTGTTTTTGAAAATGCAATCCAGTAATAAGATAATAAACCGTCTGTTTCAAGCGCCATCATAATCCATCTTTGACTCCACGGATCATAAACCACTTTCGGGTCAAAAATGCTTTTTCCTGCTCTGTTGAAAAAAGTCTGCAATGTGTTTGTTTGCACCTGAGTCAGTGCGGCATCACGTGAATAAATATGAAACTGTTCGTTTGTCACCACCATGACATTTGAAGGACCGACTGCAATATCGGCGTCGGCAGGCAGCCATCCGTATTTACTTGGACCCGCCCAGGATTTTAAGAACAAAGCGGGACCGTCGGATAATTCGTCCGCTATTGCTTTTTTATATGTACCAAAATCCCCCGTATATCTGTCATCGGGCAGATTTCCCCGCGGCGAAAGAAAGTTATTCTGCGGGATTATTACAGACGAAGGAAGTTCTGATACGTTCACTTCAAACGGCTTCACCCCGGCTCCGGGAGCGGAAACAGCTCCCTGCTCTGTCTGAGCATTCAGCTCGAAGCAAAATGCCAGAAGCGCTGATAAAATTAATAATGTTTTTTTCATGATTTTTTGGCTTTAAAATATTTTAATTTTTTAAACTGTTGTCCGGTTCTCATAAAACGATGTTAGTTACATTTAAACTATTAAGCAATTGAAATATTTATATACAAAAAACGGGTTTTATCATTGATATATCAATAATAAGAATAATAATCTATTTCAACTTGAAAGTGATTCATAAAAATTTTAATTTTTATATCGAGTTTTCAAAAATTATTTTCAAATTAAATGAAATTAAGAATAATCATTTTATCAGCGGTATTTTGCCTGGTTTTATATCCCTGTATGTTTTCCGGTAACATTTTTGCGCAGGCAGAAGTTGAGTCTCCCGAAAATGAAACAGGTGAAAAAATCCTCGCGCGTGAGGAATTTATTATGACGCGCAGAGCGGGCGGTCCGGGTAAAATATTACTTCCGTCTGCATATCCTGATGCATTAATTCAGAAATCAAAACTTCCGCAGGATAAAAACATATCCGGCAGTCCGACAAGACTGGGTAACTGGGTGAGTATTAATCCGACGGGTATGTTTTATCAGCGCACTAACGCGAATTATATATCAGGCAGGACAAATTCAATCGCTTTTCACCCGACTAATCCGAATTTATTTTATATAGCCGCCGCTCAGGGAGGCGTCTGGAAGACTACCGACGGAGGCGTTAACTGGACTGTACTGACAGACGGACTGCCAACGCTCGCATGCGGTGACGTTATTGTAGTGCAAAGCAATCCTGATATTTTATATCTCGGTACGGGAGAACTGAATTACTCAAGTGACAGTCAGTACGGCAACGGTATTTATAAATCAACTAATGCGGGTGAAACGTGGTTTCAGGTTGCTTCGGCAAGTCTCGTTGGGAACAGGTGCTCGCAAATGGCAGTTGACCCTTCGAATGTGAACATAGTCTATATGGCAGGAAACTACGGTGTATTTAAGTCAACTGATGCGGGCGCGACATGGAATAACACAAACTCAGGTTCAAACGCGAACTGCCTGATTATTAATCCTTATGCGCCTCAGATGATTTTTATTACGACGGGAGGAACAAGTGCAGGTTTGATTAAAAAATCCACTGACGGCGGAACTGTCTGGGTTACGCTGACTTCCGGATTACCGGCGAGCGCAATGGGAAGAATACAACTTGCTATGGCTAAAAGCAATTCCAATATAGTATACGCCAGTATTACAGCTTCTTCAGGCGGGGCACTGCTGGGGCTCTACAGGACTACTGACGCGGGAAATAACTGGACTCTTCAGGCATCAAGCCCGAATTATCTCGGCTCTCAGGGCTGGTATGATAACTCAGTAGCTGTTAATCCCGTAAATCCGGACATAGTCATCGTCGGCGGACTCGATTGCTATGCTTCGGCTACCGGAGGCACAAGTCTTCTTCAAATATCACAATGGGGGACTTCAAGTACAAATTCATTTTGCCATGCTGATATACACAGGCTTGAGTATAACGGAAGTGTTCTTTATTGCGGCTCGGACGGCGGTGTTTATAAATCAACCAATAACGGAACCTTGTGGACAGACCTGAACCGGAATTTATCAACGCTTCAGTATCAGAGTGCTGATTATGACCCCACTGATTTATTATCGTTCCAGGGCGGTACGCAGGATAATAACAAAATGACTTCAACCAACGGCGGGGATATATGGATTCAGCGCACAACAGGGGACGGAGGTTATACGATTGTTGACCCGGTAAACACAAATTACGTTTACGGACAGTATGTCAACGGCTCTGTACAGCGCTCGGCGAATAAAGGCGTTTCATTTACTAATATTACGCCAAGCGGTTCAACAGGCGGACTGTTTTATAATCCGTACGAGATGGCGCCGGGTGACCATAATACGATAGTATTCGGAAGAGCGGACATCTGGAAAACTACGAGTGCAATTACTGCCTCGACTTCATCCGGCTGGACTCAGATTGCCACGACCACAGTTGTCGGAGGCAGTGTTTCGGCAATCGGAATCAGCTCCGTAAATATTAATAAAATATATATCGGTACGTCTAACGGAAGAATATTAGTTACGACAGATAACGGTGCTAACTGGTCAACGCAAACAGGGTTCTCGTATGTGAGCGATTTCGCCGTGGACAATACGAACGATAATATATGCTACGCTACTATAGGCGGAACGGGCGGAATACACGTTTATAAAACAGTTAACGGCGGAGTTAGCTGGTTGAATATTACGGGCGACATACCGAATATTGCCGCTAATTCAGTCGTTCTGAGAACTTTTACACCGAGAATGATTTTTGTGGGGACGGATATCGGGACATTTCAGTCAACAAATGAAGGCGTGAACTGGATATCATTCAACAGCGGTTTTCCGGCGGTTGAGATTTACGATTTAAAATATAAGCAGTCGGTCGGAATGATACTTGCGGCGACGCACGGCAGAGGCTGCTGGACGTTTGACCTGAATACTGTTGTCGGAATTGACCCGTTCGGACAAATTCCTTCGGCGTTCAGCCTTAAACAGAATTACCCGAATCCTTTTAATCCGAAAACTAACATCGAATTCGATTTACCGGAATACAGTAGTGTTACGCTTGATATTTATGATATAAGCGGCAAATCTGTTGAAAGAATTATTAACTGTAACATGAATGCCGGACATTATCAGATACAATGGAATGCCTCAAATTATCCGAGCGGAACATATATATGCAGGCTGTCGGCAGGGGGCAATACTGCAACTAACAGGATGATTTTGCTAAAATGATTATTAAATTCAATTAATTATGGATATAATTACAGCGATAGGTTATTCCTTTGCGGCGCTGTTCCCGCTGATAAATCCGCTGGGCGCTATACCCGTCTTTTGCACTTTAACGGCATCGGATACGAATGAATGCAGAAAGAGAATTGCATTAAGAACGTCTATCAATGTATTTTTTATACTTATAATATTTTTTCTGATAGGGAATTTGCTTCTGAATTTTTTCGGATTATCAATTGGTGTTCTAAAAATTGCCGGCGGACTTATCGTTGCGCATACGGCATGGGAAATGGTCAACAGCAAAAACAAACTTTCCAGCGAAGAGGATACGGAAGTCAGAACGAAACAGGATATTTCATTTACTCCTATGGCTCTCCCTATGATGAGCGGTCCGGGTGCAATCGGCGTTGTTATAGGATTCTCAAGCCACGACATGATTTTGTCATACGACGCAGGAATTTGTGTAGGGATTTTTCTGATTGCAATATCATGTTATATATCCTTGCTTCTGTCAATTCCGCTTTTCAAAATTCTCGGACAGACAGGAATCGGAGTACTGAACCGTATTATGGGATTTTTCATACTGGCAATAGCGGTACTTCTCATTACCGACGGATTATTCTCTTTGTTACACGGAAAAGTAGGGAATTTTTGATTGCAATAATTATTACGATATACAGTATTTCTTTACGGCAACGGTTTCAACAGCAGGATGAAAATTAAATAAAAAGCAGAACAGTATGACAAATGAATTTATGCTTCTTTTATTTACAGCGATTTCCGTTGCTTTCCTGCATACACTGACGGGACCCGACCATTACCTGCCGTTTATTATAATATCAAAAGCCCGGAACTGGTCATTGGCAAAAACATCCTGGTTTACAATTCTTTGCGGATTGGGACATGTTGCCAGCAGTATCATATTAGGATTTGTGGGGATTGCTTTTGGTTTTGCTCTGTCTAAATTAGAATATTTTGAAAGTGTGCGGGGCAGTTTGATTTCCTGGTTATTCGCGGCTTTCGGTCTGGTTTACCTTGTCTGGGGAATTTACCGTTTACTGAGGAACCGTCAGCACAGTCACACGCATTTTCATCGTAACGGAAGCAAACACCTTCATGAACATAATCATCTTTCAGAACACCTGCATGTCCATGATGAAAAACGGACAGCCAACATCACCCCCTGGATACTGTTTACTATATTTGTTTTCGGTCCCTGTGAGCCTCTGATACCGATTGTTATGTATCCTGCCGCAAAACACAATTACCTCGAACTCATCATAGTGACTGGAGTTTTCAGCATAGTGACAATATTTACCATGCTAACCGTCGTAATTATTGCCTCCTTCGGGATTAAATTACTGCCAACGAAAACACTTGAAAAATACAGTCATGTGATTGCCGGAAGTACGATTCTTTTGTGCGGGCTTGGAATGGTTTTTCTTGGATTATAAAGAAATACGCCTGCGAAAATATATTTAGATACTTCAGTCATGGGAGGATGCAATGATAGAACTTCGCAGTCATTTCACCGGCGATAAATATTAACTGAATCGTAAAAACAGATACACTGCACAGGAACGGGAAAAGCTGTTCTTCAGGGAATTAATTGTAAAATCACAATATATTTCCCGACGCGGCTCTGCACATCCGGGTTATCGGTATCCCATAATCCCTCGAATATTAATCCGCGGACGTGGAGAAGTTCATTTTTGTATATCTCAAGTTTTTCAGTTGTTACATCTTCTGCGAGTATTTTCACAAAGTATTTATTCCCGCTTGTTTCAAAAAACCAATCGAATACACCCGGAATTTCCCTGCCAGCCTTATTAAAAAACTGTTCTTTTAAAAATTTCCCTTCCAGCGTGACGGTATCAGCAGGGGTAACAACTATCGCCGAATCATAATAAAGCTTAATACTGTCCCGAATGTTTCTCATATTCAACAGTGTACTATTTTGCGGCAGAGCTTCCGTATTTGAAGAAAATATAAAAGAGAAAGGGACAACAAGACAGATAAAAATAACTATTTTTTTCATAATCGTTATTGTTTGCTGAAAATACTGTTATTAGTAAATTTAATTACTTTCTGAATTATAAAACTAAGCAACATTATATTCAAGCCCTTAAAAAAGTCTGTTATGGAACATATACACGTTTGCGATAGTATAAAAGAAAAAAAAACGTATGAAAAATTCAAAATATTACAGGATAGTTGTTATATGTTTATCGGCAATGATATTTATTTCAGGCTGTTATTACGACAATGGTATGGAACCGCCGCCGTACGTACAGGAACAGCAAATGACATTTATAAGCAGTTCAGGGACGCCCGGAAACTGTGTTAATTCGTTTGTTAAGAATTTAAACGGAACTGATTATGCGTTTCTTTCACTCGGAAATCTCGGAATGCGTGTTCTGAATATATCAAATCCTTCATCTCCGCAGGTTACGGCAGATTACAGTATTTCGGGATTTACGGAAGAACTTGTTGTAACAAATATCCAGGGAAAGCAAATTGCTTTTATCTCAGCCGGACAAGGCGGTTTAGTTATACTCGATATATCAAATCTGTCAGCCCCGCTGATTGATTCGGTTTTTAATTTTTCAGGTGACTACATGACTGCGGTTTTTGCAGATGAAGACAATAAAATATTATATGCCGGAGGCAGCAGGGGAAATGTTTATATACTCGATATTTCTGATCCGAACAATTTCAGAAAAATTTCAACATACCAGGCTTTCGGTAATATCAACAGGATTCAGGTCCAGCGGAATATTGCATATATTGTTCAGGACGGTGGTATGGATATTGTAAATGTAGTAAACCCCGGCTATCCCGTGAGGTATTCAAGGGGGGAATCGGGTGATTATGCTTACGATGTAAGCATCAGCGGAAATTATATTTTTGTGGCAAATAATGCGGGCGGTGTAACAATATTCGATGTATCGAATCCTTCCAATCCTTTCAACATCGGATACATAGATACTTATGACATAGCCCTTTCCTGTTCCGTGAGCGGTAATCTGATTTATATTGCCGAAGACGAAGGAGGTGTAGAAGTTTATGATATATACGACCCTTATAATCCGGTTTATCTGTCAAATTATGTTACTTCCGGCTATGCGCAAACCGTGGGATGTTTCCGCGGATATGTCCACGTTGCCGATTACAGCGGCTTTGTAATACTCAGTTATCCGTAAATTAACACTTAACACTTAACACTTAACACTTTAGATTGTTTAATATAACATCATACAGAATATCCTGAGAAATCGGTTTTATTGCAATATCATTCATTCCGCATTTAAAAACTTCTTCTTTTGTGGAAGAGGAAATATCTGCCGTTAAGGCAATTATCGGAACATCGTGATCTAAAATATCGGAGCGTATATCCCTTATAATTCCCGTTACCTGCAATCCGTTCATATCGGGCATTTGAAGATCAAGCAGAATAACATCATATATATTCTCTTTCAGTAAAACTATGCTTTCATATCCGTTATTTGCAACGTCAAAACTTGTGTTCCATTTATCCAGAAGTTGTTTAATAAAAAACTGATTCATAACATTATCTTCAACCAGCAGAATTCTGATTTTCTTAAGGTCGCGTGATTCTTCAGTTTTCTTAACCTGAGAAATCTCTTTGAAAATGCTGATGTCATAATTAATCGAAAAAGTGAACTTTGAACCAATTCCCTCCCGGCTGTAAACTTTAATATATCCGCCCTGTATATCAACGAGTTTCTTAGTAATTGTCAGCCCAAGTCCTGTTCCTCCAAACCTCCTGGAAATATCAGTATAAGCCTGATTAAAACTCTCGAAAATATTTTTTATTTTATTTTCCGGAATTCCTATACCGGTATCTTCAACCGAAATCAGCAGTTCAATAGTATAATCGTCCGAGAATCCTTTGGTTGCGGAAATCTTTATGCCGCCTTTATTGGTGAATTTAACGGCATTTCCCGTCAGATTAATCATTATCTGATTAAGTTTTCCCGGGTCTCCTTTTAAAACTCTCGGTATATCTTTGCTGATTATTGTTTCAACAAATAAATTCTTTTCTTCAGCCCTGAAGCGCGTCACCTTTGTAACCTGGTCTAATATATTATATATGTCGAAATCTATTTTCTCGAGTGTCATTTTTCCCGAATCGAGCTTCGAGAAATCAAGTATATCATTTATTATCGCGAGCAGACTACTCGCGGAAAAATTGATGGCTTCAAGGTTTTCGAGATTTTTGCCTTCAAATTTTTCATGGAGAAGCAAATCAGTCAAACCTATTATTGCGTTAAGGGGAGTTCTGATTTCATGGCTCATGTTGGAAAGGAAATCAGACTTTACCTGTGCGGCTTTTTCGGCAGTTTTCTTTGCTGTTTTAAGCTCTTCTTCTGATTTTCTTCTTTCTGTCACATCCCTTTGCATAGAAACCCAGTGAGTTATATTTCCGTTTTTATCTTCAATCGGGAATACGCTGAAGTTTACCCAGAATTCCGAGCCGTCTTTCCGGTAATTTAGCACTTCAATATCGGCAGATTTTCCGTTTATAATGGCATTATCAAGCTTCGAGATTTCATTTAAATCGGTTCCTGAGCCTCTGAAAATAATCGGCGTTTTTCCGAGAATTTCTTCTTCGGTATATCCGGTCATTTTTGAAAATGCCTTATTAGCGAAAATTATTCTGCCGGATTTACTTTCACGGTCGTTTGCATCTGTTATTAACACTCCGTCATTCGAATTAACGACGCTCGACTCAAACAACCTTAACTGCTCTTCGGCGAAATGCTTTTCGGTCACGTCATCCAGAGTGCCTGAAGTGCCTATTATATTGTCGTTTTCGTCAAGCGTTAATCTTGCGAAAACTTCAATCCATTTGAAACCCCCGTTCTTTGTAATATACCGTATCTGATGCTTGCAATAATCCTTTTTTCTTTCTATGAGCGGCGCGAAGAGTTCCGCGTTTCTTGTGCGGTCATCAGGATGTACATAATTCAGAAAATTCTGTCCTATGCTTTCTTCGAGTGTGAAGTCCGTTATTTCCGTCCAGCTCGGATTCAGGAAAGTCCATAATCCGAATGCGTCTGTTTGGAAAATTACTTCTTTTATGCTGTTAACTACGGACTCATACTTATTCTTTCTTTCAATGATTTCAAGTTCAGCATTTTTCCTGTCTGTTATTTCAAACCTGATTGCGAGAAATTCATGCGGTTCGTCTCCGCCTTTGAATATAGGAACAATAGTAGAATTAACCCAGTAATAATTACCGGATTTGTTTTTGTTTTTTATTTCGCCTTTCCAGATTTTTCCGGATTTTATTGTATCCCATAAATTCTTAAAAAATTCATCACCTTGAAAGCCGGACTTAATTATTCTGTGGTTAGCTCCTATCAGTTCATCGAGAGAATACTGTGATATCTCGCAGAACTTATTATTCGCGTAAGTGATATTTCCGTCATAATCGGTTATTGATACTATCGCTGCGCAGTCGAGGGCGAATTTGAAATTTTTCAATTCATTCAGTGAATCTTCGAGTTTCTTGTTTGTTTCTACCAGGTCAAAAGTTCTTTCTTTCACTTTTTGTTCAAGCTCTGCGTTCATAGCATTAATTCTTTCATTAAGCTTGAAAAGTTCATTCGAGCTGAGTTCAAGAGTCCGCTCAAGCTGGTTATGATCTTCCTCATAACTAAGGTAAGCTTCATTTACAGCATTTATAAAACTTTTCATTTCTCCGAAAAGTTCTGCTGATTGCTGTATATCTTTACTGCAATATTTTGCCAGCTGTCTGTCCAGTAACCTGTGAAGTTTCTTTTCCATCTCAATTTTCGTTAATAAGTGTAACGGTCATAGTTTGATTGTGAAGCATGCATGCCGAGTCGCTGATAAAGGGTGATATTTCACCGTAAGAATAAAATCCGGTAATTGCCGTATTACCGCCGATTACAGATTCAACTGATTCAATTTCCTCTTCGACGATTTGCTTTAGAACAAGTTTTCTGCCGACACAACTTATCAGTATTGCGAGTTTCGGACTCACATCTTTGAATATTTTCATGCCGGCTTTTGCCGCTCCTTCTGCGCCCATTATCAGTCGGTCCACATTAGCTTTCATCAGACGCGCGTAAGAGCCTTGCGGCATATCACCTGCGAATATCAGACTTTGGTTTTCTTCGTTTATTCCGAGTATAGTTCTTACTACCGGTGAAGAATCCGCTTTTGTTCTGACGCTCAAAGGAAAAAGCATACCCGCCGCAGGAAGAAACTGTGCCTGCTCTCCGAGGAATGATTTATATAGTTCGAGAGCAGGAACACCGTCAAGCTCATACAAGACATTATCGTCTGATTTTGTAATTAACCTTTCAATTCCGAATGTATCCCAGCCGCCGAGAGAACCATATCCGATCCGAATATTTTCACCGTAAAAACCCACTGCCGTTACTATTCCCGATACAGCTTTCATGGAATTATTCAATACATAAGTCTCTTTGAACAGTGTTCCGTCTCCTGCCAGACCCCCTGTTATGCTGACATCTTTTTTAAAAACTTCCCTGAATCCTTCCACAAGCTTAGAGCCGTTTACTTTCAGACCATCGGATAAAACGAGCACATGTTTCAGGCCTTTGGGGTCAAATTGCTCCATAAGCTTTCTGCCGGTTTCGAAACTCTTTGATGTCTCACCGATGCGCTCGAACTTTTGAACAATATTTGTCTTTTCAAATTTTATTAAAGTTACAGTTATAGTATCCTCTGTTACGGATGTACCGGTGATTTCGCCGGAGGTCGTGCACCCCGCGATTATTGTGCCTTTGCCTATTCCTTCAATCTTCTTCAATATATTTTCATTCTGAAATAATTTACGGCTGCCGAAAATTATCGCAAGGTCCGCGATAAAATTACATACAGAATCCTGCTGAAGATTCCACTTATTGTTTTCATACTTTATTTGTGCAGTTTTCATAGAAAGATAGTTTATTATACGGTTAATCTCAAAAATTTTTTTCCGAAAACATTCCGGTAAATCCGGAAAATGTATTATAATTGTTTCCGCTAAAATATATAAACACAGGAATTAATAACTTAGTTTAGTAATATATACAAAATACATAAAAAAAAAGAGTTTTTTATGTGAAAATTATATCACGGCATTTTTTTTCTGGTAATAAAAAATACTGTGATTTTAAATTGTATTTTTTATACATTCCACCTTGCCGGTGTTTATCTGCAAAGGAGGGTGAATTCCGGCGGGGGAAACTAAAAGACACAAACCTCGCTAAACCGGAGCCATGGGCAAGCTTCGGGAGTTGTTTGTACTTTTAGTGAGATGATAATTCTGTCATAACTAATTGGTATTGATTTATTAATACCGTTATTTTTTTTAAAATAATAAAATTTATTTATGGTAGAAACATCAGTCAGTATTAACGGGACGCGTAACAAAGGCATGATAACGGCGGTTGTTTTAGTTCTCATCATTCTGATTGTAATATTCGTCGTTTATTCATTGTAAAATCTTATTGTTTTTCCGAAGTTTAGGAATAGGCTTCGGAATGAAAAAAAGGCACCGGGAATAGTCCACCGGTGCTTTCCTATTTTTTGCGAAATGAATCATTCTTGCTTGTAATGTTTTTCTCAAAATGAGAAAAATATTCTCATTTTGAGAAAACGCTTTTTGCGAAACCCCAAAATCGGCTCAAAAAGGCAATTTTATTTTGGCATAGAAATTGTGATATAAGTTATATATTAATCTTTTAAACAGGAGTTTCTATGAAAAAAATATCGCTTATTTTTATTTTTGTTTTGCTTCCGCTTGCGTTTTCACACGCAATCCCAAGAAGAATGCTTTATGAATTCACGACTGCTACAAACTGTACCCACTGCGCTTGTATGGATTCGGTTGTGAAGAAAGTAATTCTGGTAAATTATCCTCAAACTGTTGTTCTTGCGTATCATACGGATATGGTTGTTCCGCCTCCGAGTCCTTATACTAATTTCGACGGCAGACAGATTGTTGATACATTGTGCGGATGGGAAGTTGATTGGAGAGCGATAACGCTTTTGATTCAACTGTTTACCGTTATGCCAACAACGGAGATGCACCGGTGGAAATATCAATTATTACAAAAAGCTACAATGCTTCTACGCGGACTCTCACTGTAATGGTTCAGTTCAGGGCAGTTCATAACCTGAACGGGCAGTACCGTGTAAATTTTGTTATTTCCGAAAATAACTTAATCAGCTATCAGGCGGCGGGAGAATGCGGACCGACGAATTACAATTTTGACCACGACTGGGTTACAAGGAGCATGGCAAACGGATATCTCGGAGAATTGTTAATAAACGGCAATTGGACTGCAAATCAGACTTTCACAAACACATATAATAAAACACTGTCATCAGACTGGGTTCCCTCCTATAGGAATAAAAAAGGAAGTTGAAATTGTGGACGGATATTATCTATGGCAAAATTATCCTAATCCGTTCAATCCGAGGACTAATATTAAGTTCTCAATTCCCAAAAGCGGTGAAACAAGCCTGATTGTGTATGATATGCTCGGCAGGGAATCTGCCGTCCTGTTCAACGGTAAATTAGAATCCGGAGTCTATAACGCGGAGTTCAGTACATCGGAATTTAACAGCGGTGTATATTACGCCGTTCTTCGTTCCGGCGGATATACGGAAACACTTAAAATGGTTTGTATAAAATAATGGGGTTCGTTAAATTTGTTTTTTTTTAACATTATATAAACTAAAAACGTGAAAAAATATTTTGCGTTACTGATTTTAATCCTTCTGTTTTGCAGTTCAGATGTATATACTCAACAGGAGAAAGGAAGTTACGGTATTTTTTCCGGCGTAAGTCTGAATACAAATTCTTTTAATTATAGTTTCGGCAGTACTTTCATGGACACGTCATTCACGAACGATATCAAACCGGCATTCAACATCGGAGCATTTTTAACGTATGACATCATCGAAAATTTCAGTATTAAACTGGTAGGGCAATATACGAATAAAGGCGGATATACTA
>JAPLFI010000432.1:1888-6338 GCA_026390755.1 Ignavibacteriota bacterium | reverse complement strand
TCGTGCTGTATTTTTCATTTTCCGCGTGACGGATGAAAGCGATTTTAAGGACAGTGTTTTCGTCTGCCGATGATATGATGTTATAATTATCTTTATCTCCTGCAATGACGGTTATGATGATAACCGAATCGGTTAGCTCTCCCCTGTTCACTTTAAGAACTATTGCGTTAAAGCAATCTGCATAGCCGATCGCGGAAAACCCCCTGACACTGACTTCAAGTTCGAGTTCAGGTTCAAAACCTTCGCTTAATATCATTGTTTTAACTGAATCCCTGCTTCCCTGTGCATATATAACAGATGCCTGGACTAAGAAAACAAGAAATATAAATAATATTTTGGTTTTCATATATAATTTATTATTTCAAAATTAACTCAACTGCCCGTAAAATACAATTAGTAAAGCATTATATTAAAATTGAGTTTTTCTGATAATATATAGAAACACTAATACGCTTTTTGTATATTTAAACCGTAGATAATGTTATCTCAACATTGCTTTAACTTAACAAAAAGACTTTGAAATATTTATTTATCGGAATACTTATCTGCTCTGCGATTGCGGCTTTATTATTGATTTACGGCACGAAACATAATTTATACTCTGCAACGGTATTCAATATACGGCACGGAGTAATATATGACGATGACTCCTCCAAATCCGGAAGCGACGGACCGATAATCGTTTACGAAAACGGAAGCATAATTAATTACTCAATAGTCCCAGATGGCAGTGCATTTCGAATCTCCAAAAAAGCGATATACAAAACCGACACTCTGACCTGCCGAATTGACGAAACAAATCAGGAATTTTCATTCCGGCTGAAAGACAGCATAAAAACTGAAAAAGACGAATATGATTTGCCCGGCAGGATGTTTATAATTTCCGATATAGAGGGAAACTTCAAGGGGTTTGCGGATATATTAAAAGCGGCAGGTGTTATCAATGATAAATTCAACTGGACTTTCGGGAACGGGGATATAGTATTAGTAGGGGATTTTTTTGACAGATGGATAAACGTTACGGAATGTTTATGGCTGATTTATAAACTTGAGGATGAAGCGCTGAAGAGCGGCGGCAAGGTTCATTTCATATTAGGCAATCACGAAATGATGAACCTGAAAGAAAAATATAAATATGTCAGAAATAAATACAAGCTCAACGCAGAGGCGCTGGGACTTGAATACAAAAAGTGGTACGCGCCTGATACAGAACTCGGTAAATGGCTGAGGAGTAAGAACGGCATTGAGAAAATCGGTAATTACCTCTTCCTGCACGGAGGGATAAGCAAAGACTTTCCGAAGGATAAGTACACTCTGACTGAAATCAACGAAAACATAAGAATGTGCATTGACAGGGATTTAAAAGACGGAAATACTTCGAAGGATATGTTTATTGGCGCTCAGGGTCCGCTCTGGTACAGGGGAATCGTTGACACGGCAGAAAGCCGTGAAGATGTTGAGCAGACATTAAAATCTTTCAACGCGAAAAAAATGATTCTCGGTCACACAATAGTTGATGAAATAAAATATTTATACGGCGGGAAAGTGATAGCCATAGATCTGGAGCATCAGACTAATACGGCAAGCAGAAAAATGTACGCATTATGGTATGAGGACGGTGAGTTCTATGTTATAGACAACAAGGGAACTAAAACAAGCTTGAAATAATCAATAACGCGCAAAATATATTCAGGCACTCATTCCGAACTACGGTTTATCATCCCTGTGGATTTCAATCGGGGATATCGATAAACGGTTTAAACCCTCACCTTTACCACAACTTTCCTTACATTACCGCATTCTCGGGAATTAATCCCGGGCATGTGCAGGTCAGCGGGAAAAAGAATCGCGAACATATTTTCCGTAAATTTTATAAAAGACGGCTCTTCGTCAAACAGCATAAAATCTTTTTCGGGATCATATACCTTATAAACTTTTTGCCCGTTGAACGGCATGTATCCCAATAATTCCTTACCCTTTGCAACGAACTGAACGTCAACATACTTTTTATGCGCTTCCAAAAAGCAGGCTTCAGGCAGTTTCGTTTCATAAGTATTAACCAATGCATAGACATTATCACCGTCTATGTCATACCGTCCGTCAATCAGATTCTCAATATCCGATTTCATAATAAAATCAAATGCCCTGATAATTCCGGGATTTGAAAAAGAATAGAGATTGAGATTCTTAATGTTATCTATTATCATATTTAATTACTAATTGTTCTAAAGGGTTAAGAAGTTCGATTCCGACTATATCACCATCGGAATTAACATCGACTATAATATCTTCGTTAATTTCAATTGTCTTGCCAATCTTTTTTTATCGGACATTGGTTTTTAAGTATCCAATATTTTTTTCAATATTTAGTTTTTGATTTTTCAATCTACTTGTTATCAATATATTACTTTCCCTGTGATTTTGTCCATTACGACAAATTCTTTTTCAAACATTCCAACTTGTTCTTCCACAGGATATGTTGTTAAATAATTCGATATAAATAATTCTTTCCCGTTTTGATTTGAATTTTTCGATACATTTCTCATTCCGTATTTTAAATCCCACTCAAAAATATTCGAGAATGAAAATAAATCCCGCACATATTCGTTATCATCATAAGTAATAAGCCATCTATGATTACAATTTTTCATAACTTCGGCAAATCTTTCATGGTCAAATGATTTATGAAGATTTCCGTTTTTTCCATAGAGAGCAGATTTTGTCGCCGAATAATAAGGCGGGTCGAGATACATAAAAACGTCATCACCCGGGAATTCTACAACATCCTTATAATCTAAATCAGTAATATTAGTATTATTCAGAATCTTTGCTAGCATTCTTACTCTATCTAAACTTGAATCAGTAAATCTTCCTTTAAATGAAGCTTCTGAATATCCGCCGCTTTCGGACGTCCCGGAAAAAGTAATTCTATTAAATACAAAAAATGCGGCGGCAATGCGAACTGAATCAAAATTATCAATATTTTTTTGTAAATATTTATGTAACTCTTTGCCATCTTTGAAGTCAATTTTCCATTCGACAACGATTTCAAGAACCTTATCAACATCATTTTTTGCTTCGTACCAGAACTTATAAAGCGGTTTGTATATATCATTTATCCAGTATTTACAATCCGGATATCTTTGTTTCAGATAAACAAAAAGTGAGCCGCCGCCGAGAAAAGGCTCACGATATTCAATATAATCGGGAATCAATTTCGACATTATATTAATCGCACGGCTTTTTCCACCCGGATATCTCAATGGACTTTTAATCATTTATATTTTTTTTATCTCCAAAACAAAATTATTTTTCCGCGATTCTTCCAAAAGTATATTTAATAATTCGACTTGATTAGCTGATAGAGAATTTTGCGAAATAAAATCTTTAATATCAACTTTTCTATTATTTGAAATGATAGAGCCTTTTATATTAACCGAAGTCAGACTTAAAACCGGAGTTATAGAATATTCAATCTTATTCAAGAATACAGAGGACAGATTACAATAAAGTATCATTTTCAGCAAACCATCTTTAATATCGTTTATGCTCGGAAGAAGTTGATTCTTGCTGTGTTTTCCTTCAATTAGATACATATTTCTCTTTTCAATCTTAATTTCATCTGTCGTTAAGTAATAATATCCGCCCAAATAATTTTTAATCGTCATTTTTGCTTTCGTCAAAGTCGCTAATACTTCTTTCGGCTGTATAGTCAATATTTCTCTGTGTTGTGCTCCTTTAGCTTTTGTTCTTGACGTATTCATAAAATTATTAACATCTTCCTTTAAATCATCCTTAAAATTATCAACGCCTCTCACATTATGCATTTTTATACCGGTCTTATCACTAATTTTCTTGTAAGCCTTTTTTGTTTTATCAACTATTTCCGAAAGATTTGATTTTATCTGGTCTAAATTCCAATGCAGAGCTGAACTATGATAATTGGATATTTCCTTTATCTTAGTTTTAATGAATTTATTGCTGAATAATTGATTTGTAATTTTCCCTTCAAGCCTCGGATTTACCTCTGCGGCATCATAATAAGCAAGAATCACATATACATCAAATAAACTCATTAGTGAAATAGTATCCCATTGAATAAAATCTCTATCCCCTTTTTCCCCTTCATCTTTAATAATTGGGATTACTGTAATCTTTTTTGAAAAGCTAAGCGTATTATATACTCTTTCGAACGGATACGAGCGTGTTCTTTTAGGAGATACCCACTTCGACAGCGCGAATCTGCTTTGTTCAATGTTCACAACGCATGAAACCGGGCAAGTATTAATATTGAACCTGCTGAAATTATATTCTTTAAGATTTTGCTTAAAGCAAGATTCATATCTAATACCTCTTATTTCAGAAATAATTACAAAGTATGTTTTTCCGTCAAGCATTGTAATAAAATAATTTTAAGGAAATTAACGAATGAGAGTTAAAGAATAAGTGA
>JAPLFI010000432.1:0-1877 GCA_026390755.1 Ignavibacteriota bacterium | reverse complement strand
TTTATTCTAAATTAATTTATTTGAGGATAATACTATAATTACCTTATATCATTTCATAAAATATCGTATTGTAAACGATATGAATCCCTGTCATAAGTCCATAATGCAAACCTTTTTTCGCAATATCGATTTCATCCTCCGTCAGTTCCCTGCCGATTTTCTCTTTCGCTTCGGATTGCAAATCTTCCAATGTAATTGTGAAGACGTATTCCTGTGATTTTTCTTTAACCATAAATTTATATTTCAGTAATTCCGATACTTTTTAAATAATCGTAAATTCCTTTGTAATATTTTGGATTTCGTGTAGGGTCTTCGTCATCCCCTGCAGGAACAACGATAACCATTCCCTGCCTTGCTCTCGTCAGCAATACGCGATAGGCATTTTTAAGATATTGCTTTCTTTCTTCTTTGTTAATCTTTTGCCATTTCGAACCGACAAAAGAATTAAAGTCCCATCCGTTTTTCGTCATTCTTAAATCGCCGTTCCATGTAACGCAAGTCCAGTCAAGTTCAAGACCCTGTATATCAAATTCCGTTGCAACATCTTCCAGATAATAAGATGAGCGAACATCTTCTTTACCGTTTAAAAACCAAAGTATTGGGTTTATTTGTACTCTTACGTCTATTCCGAGCGGTTTCAATCTGTATGCTTGCGACGAAGCCACAATTCCATACCGCTCACTTCCGCGCGCCATAGTTTTTAACCACTTCTTTGCTTTAGTTAAATCGCGAGTGATTACAATAGGATATTTATCTTTTAATATTTCGTAATTCTTTTGTGCTTCCGGAATATTGATATCAATGATGTTTTTAACTAATGCAGATAAGTTCTCTGCCCTGAAAGAACGCATCGAAACAGATAAATGTAAATCCTTTTTCTTTATAATATTACTATGCTTCTCAAATTTCCTGCCCTCCGCCAACGAGACAAATAACTACAGCCCAATCTTCGTGTCTGTTTAGGCAAGATATTAAGAATTCCGGTTCAGATTGATTAAAGCCCTCCTGCTTCTTCTTAACTTTCATAAACACAGAAGTCTGCTCAACATTCCATGCTCTCTGTGCTTCATCAAAGATTGCAATATGGTCATAAGGAGCTCCTTTATCTAATATATATTCATCTCTATAATTATGAACATTCTGAATAAACATTTTCACTTCACTCATTACATCACTCTTTCTAACCCTGTTTCCAATTTCTTTTTCTCTTTTTACTTTATCACGAGTTAAGGCTTCTCTTAGAATGGCAACAAGAGGACCATTCCCTGAAAGGAAAACACTTTTATTGCGATGCTCTTCAGAAAGTTGTTTGGTAGCGATATCAAGGCCAACAAGTGTTTTGCCTGCACCCGGAACTCCCGTTACAAAACAAATCGCTTTTTCTCTTCGCGTTTTGTTTTTGAATAGTTAATAATCTCTGAGACAGTATTACTTGTTTTGGTAAGATTAATAGCATCTGCGTCATTTCGGGAGATATCAGCAACTGAATGATTATTGTATAGCGACATTGCGGCTTCAATAATTGTTGGGGTTGGAGAATAACGACCTTTTGACCATTCATTTGAATTTATATTTTCTCCGTCTGCAAAACTTAAAACATTTTCAGTTACTTGTTTTAACTGTGTTACATTCGATTTAATCGGAAACAATAAATTATCATTGTGATGAGTAGTAGCAATAACTATTTCAGCATCTTTTGCATTGGTACAAATAAGAACAGGAGCAATTAAAATATTATGCGATGTTTCATGAAAGTTTTTTAAATCGAGAGCATAATCCCAAACCTGGTCAATTGCAGAAGATGGAAATTCATTTTCCCCAATCTTAAACTCCAAAACAAAAACAACATTCTTAATAATTAAAACAACGTCTATTCT
>JAPLFI010000033.1 GCA_026390755.1 Ignavibacteriota bacterium | reverse complement strand
TTTGTTAAGTATAAAATTACTCATAAAGATTCCATAATGAAATGTTCCGGCTTAATATTATTTAATAAAAATGTTCGACATCCTGATTTAACAGCCCTGCGTAAATAAAAGGACTCAGCTTTAAGTTCCATTCATCGCGGCTTATTAATACCCCCACCCGGGTTTTTTATGATTTATAGCTTTTGGGATTTATTGCCTTTTCCCTCAGTGCCTCATTCGCTTTTTGCAATTCTATTTCCAGCTTTTTAGCGTTTGTTATATCGTTAAATGTAATCACTAATCCGTCAATATGGTCGTCGAGCGTGCGGTAGGGCATAATCCTCACATTGAACCACCTTCCGTTGCGGGTTGTAATTGCCGTCTCGACGGATGTCAGTGTTTTGATTACCTGCCGGGCATGGTCCTCTATTTCAGGATACTGCAAATCAGTTACCAGATCCGTAAACGGTCTGCCGATATCAGTATTGCGCAGTTTTATTATTTGAGATACCTGGTCGGTGAATCTGCGTATATTTAATTCCTTATCGAGAAAAAGCGTTGCAATCTCAGTACTGTTAAGCAGGTTTTTCATATCGTCGTTTGCCCGCAGAAAATCGCTTACCTTGCTCTGCAGTTCAATATTAACCGTCTGAAGTTCTTCGTTCAGGCTCTGCATCTCTTCCTTTGATGTTGTAAGTTCCTCATTAGTTGATTGCAGTTCCTCGTTAGTTGATTGCAGTTCCTCATTGGTTGATTTCAGTTCTTCCTGCGATGTTTGCATCTCTTCGCGCGTGCTTTGCAGGTCTTCGTAACTTCTCTGCAGTTCAAGTTCCAGTTCCTTCTGCGTTCCGGCTGAACTCAGTTTCCCTTTATCCTGATTCACTAAATCACCGTCATTCACAGACGGCACATCGGTAAATACCAGCATAATCATACCCTTGAGTGCATCGGGTTTTTCAAGACACTTAACAGTAACATCCGTAAACTGTGTACCGCCGTTGATTCCTATTTTAACATTGTGTATTATATATGGCTCATAACTTTGCCTCGCTTTGCGGAATGCTCCCGGCAGTTCATGCCGCAGTCCTTCGCGCGCCATTACGTGTATGTTCCAGTTTGCCTTACCGGCAACAGGTTCAAGGTATTTTCCTGTTCTGCCCGTAATGTAAATTATATCGCCTGCGCTGTTTACCAGCACACTCGCCGGGATAAAATGCTCCAGCAGAATCTGATCCGTAAGCGCCTGTATATTTTCAACCTTCGGCAGTGTCTTCTTTTCGGCTGTTATTGCTCTGTTGTGGTAAAAAGAGCTTGGGAAATCAACCAGGTCGGCTGGGATAACCGTTGCAGTGCGTTTGTAAATTTTCAATTTAATATCAAGTTCCTTAAATCCCTCATTATTTATTCCAAGCGTCTCGGAAGTGCCGAGCAGCATAATACCGCCGGGATTAAGACTGTAATTAAACAAAGCTATAAGTTTTTTCTGCAATTCGGACTCCATATATATCAGCATATTGCGGCACGTTAGAATGTCGAGTTTTGTAAAAGGCGGGTCTTTAATCACATTCTGAGGCGCAAACACGACCATTTCCCGTATAGCAGTATTCATGCGGAAGCTTTCACCTTCAACGGTAAAAAACCTGCTTAGCCGCTCCGGCGATACATCGGCAGTGATATTAGAAGAAAAAACACCTCTGCGGGCTTTCTCAATTGCATCGCGGTCGAGATCGGTTGCAAATATCTGCAGAGTCAGATTTTTGTGCTTTTTAATCTTTTCCATTGCCTCTTTAAAGACAATTGCCAGTGAATATGCTTCTTCACCGGTAGAACAGCCCGTCACCCAGGCGCGCATAATATGTCCGTCTGGTAATTCGTTAATCAGTTCGGGCAGAATACTTACTTTGAGTTTTTCCCATACGGCAGTATCGCGGAAAAAACTTGTAACCCCAATCAATAACTCTTTGAAAAGGATTTCAACTTCCTGAGGATTTTCCTGCAAAAAGCGGACGTAGTTATTTATCTTATCAATCTGGTGAACACCTTTGCGCCTTTCTATGCGGCGGAACAAAGTGGTTTTCTTATACAAGGAAAAGTCGTGACCCGATTTCTCCCGCAGAAGTATGATAATCTTTTCGAGGTTGCTTTTATTTTTACTCTCGTTTTCCAATTCAGTTTTAACCGCAGGAATAAACTTCAAATAAGCAATCAGTTTAGCCGGCAATTCTTCGACAGGCGCTATAATATCCGCAATCACGGATTCCGTAGCACTTCGCGGCATTCCGTCGAATTTTGCAGAGGCAGGGTCCTGAACAAGCACAATGCCGTTTTTCTCCTTTATCGCCTTCAGCCCCAGACTTCCGTCCGAGCCCATGCCCGATAGAATTATCCCTATGCTCTTTTGCTGCTGGTCAGCGGCAAGTGAACGGAAGAAAAAATCAATCGGCAGTCGCAGTCCGCGGGATTCAACCGGGTCGAATAAATGCAGAGCTCCGTTCAGTAAAGACAGGCTCTTATTGGGAGGTATAACATACACGCAGTTTTGCTTAATTTTAAGACGGTCGCTTGCCTGATATACCTTCATAGGAGTTATTCTCTGCAACAGCTCGGGCATAATACCGACGTGATTTGGGTCGAGGTGCTGAATTACTACAAATGCCATACCGCTGTCTTTGGGCGTATGACCGAAGAACTGCTCCAGTGCCTCAAGCCCGCCGGCAGAAGCGCCGATACCGACAACAGGAAAACTGCCCGAAGCTGAAATCTTCTGTTCAGTTGCCGTTGAATCAGGGATAATTCTTCTTCCCTTCTCAATGATTGGTTTTCTTTTAGCTATGGCTGAGTCAGGGATTAATCTTTTTCCCTTCTCAATGTTTGATTTTCTTTTAGCCATAATGAAATGATCTAATCTAATGTTATACTGTTATGCGAAAGTAACTTATTAAAATGATAATAACTATTCTATATATTCACCTTTATTTTAAATTCTTTTTTTGCTCTTCGGTCTCTTCACAGGCTCTTATAAGACAAAATATTTACAGGTACGGCTTATCATTATGGTGATTTATTTTAATGCTGAGTTGTTACAAAATTGTTTATATATTACGTGAAATATTCGTAATTAATCACATATACAATGAAAAGAAAAATATTATTTTTCGCATTAATTGTTTTATTGTTTCCTTTGTTCTTTGCGGGTTTTGCGTTTGCGCAGGATGATGACGGGGAAGAACAAACTGATTTTCAGGGTAAAATTCAAAACATTGATTCCGTCATAAATTTAGTTACAACCGAATCTGTCGGTCTTTTAACAAAAGAGATTAGCGGATTTACGGAAGCTGTAATAGGCGGCTCACCTTACACGCTCGAAACCCGTTATTCATACACACCGTCAAATAAGAAATCAGCTCAGTATATTTACGAAAAACTTAATTCTTATGGTGTGACTGCAAATTATGAAAAATACAACAGCGTCGGAACCAATGTTATAGGCAAAAAAACCGGCTCACTTTATCCGAATCAGATGTACATTGTCTGTTGTCACTTCGATGATGTGCCGCCTGTTACGGAAAGCACAACGGCACCGGGAGCAGATGATAACGGCTCGGGAGTGGTCGGAATACTTGAAGCCGCAAGGCTTCTCGCCAACTACGAACTGAAATACACCGTTTTATTTATTGCTTTTGATGAAGAGGAAATTGATATCATCGGAAGCAATGCTTATGTACAGGGCGCAGCGAACAGGGGAGATTCTATCCTCGGTGTCGTAAATCTCGATATGATTGCTTATGACAGAAATAACGACGGCAAGTTAGAGGTTCTGACAAATGCAAACTCTGAAACTTTTTCAGATGAATATATTTCCGCAGTGCGGACGTACACAGTGGGATTAAATCCCGTTAAAGATGTTTCGACCACAGGCGCGAGCGACCATATATCTTTCTGGAAAAAAGGATGGAAAGCTTTCCATGTTTTTGAGGACAGCGGAGAACAAAATCCGAAGATGCACACTGCAAATGATAATTTTGCCAATTGTAATATGACTTATTTGCAGAAAATTGTGAAGTCAGTTATTGCTTTTCTTATTATAAAAGCAAACAGTAACTGAAATTATTTTGGTGAAATCAACGAAAAAAAAGAGATTCTTGTGCGTTTCGCACAAGAATCTCTTTTAATTTCAGGTTTCCGTCCGCTAAAAAAAAACTTCTTATTAGTTTTCCATTGTTTCGTCTACATCGCACTTGATTATCAGGTTCTTCTGCGGTGTTTCAGGGTCGTTTGAGAATACGGTTATAGTCTTTTCCTGGTGTCCCTGTCTGCCCTGTGTGCTGAAGTTAACTTTTATTTCTCCGCTTTCGTTCTTTTTGTATTCTTTCTGGTCGCCGACCGTAGCGCCCGTGCATCCGCATGATGTCGAAACTCTGTCAACTATAAGCAGTGCGGATCCTTTATTTGTGAACTTGAAATTATACTGAAGTTCGGGACCGCGCGGCACCTTACCAAAATCATGGACTTCTTCTTTAAAATATATTTTCGGCGAGCGCAGAGACGCCGTTATTTTTGAATTCGTTACGACGAGAAACATCACGGCAAAAACTGCCGCGAGTCCGACCGTGAAAAATGAAATTTTCCCGGCTTTTGAATTTACGAAATTGCTCATATTTTACCCCTTTATATTATTAAACTTAATTTATTACTATTGTCAACCTGTCCTGCCCCTTGCCCCGAACTTGTTTCGGGGTTGTTTCAGGATTTCACTTAACACTTAACACTTAACACTTAACACTTAACACTTAACACTTTCTTCCCCGCCTGTTTGAGTATCATCTCCCGTGTCCGTCACCGGTAAGAACTTGTCAGAGAATTTATAAATAATAAAAGCGCCAATCAGTAAAAAAACATCCTGAATAATTCTCATATTAATATCGCCTTTTGTGGATGATTCTTCAAGTGAAAAACAGCCGCAGCTGATATCCAGTCCCCGGGCGGATGCGGAAACAAGTGCTATTAAAAAGACGAACAATGATACAATTGCCATCATTGACGCGCCTTTTTTGTATATACCGGTTATTAACAAAATTCCGGTAATGAATTCGACGTATGGTAATGTGATTGCCAGCATGTTAATCGTGAATACAGGAAGCATATCATACCTTAGTATTGCCTTTGCAAAATCCTGCGGATTGAAAAGTTTATTGACCGATGCATATATGAATATTGCCCCGATTGCGAATCTCAGTACTAACTGAAAGTATTTATTCGATAATATTTGTTTCACTTATTCTTATCTCTGAGTTTTTAAATCTGTGTAATCTGTGGCTAATGCTCTTAGCTCTTATTCTAATATCTTAATCTTTTAATCTGTGTAATCTGTGTCTAAAGCTCTTTGCTCTTATTCTAATATCTTAATCTTTCAATCTGTGTCAATCTGTGGCTAATGATCTTAGCTCTTATTCTAATATCTTAATCTTTTAATCTGTGTAATCTGTGGCTAAAGCTCTTCCTTTTTTCTCCTGTTTATTTTTCTTCAACCGGATATCCGGCACTTTTCCATTCATGAATCCCGCCCTTGTATATATTAACACCGTTGAATCCTAATTTTGCTAAATCATAAGCAAGGTCAATGCTTACTTCACATTTCTCTCCCTTGCAATAGACAACTATTATTCCGTCTTTGTTGAACTTCTTCATAATTGACATTTGCTCCTGCCGTGGTTTTGCGTGGAATTCTTCATAAGGAATATTAATCGCCCCCGTAACGTGCAAAACGTCAAAATCCTCTTTTTTTCTGGCATCAATGAAAAGCGCTTTGATGTCGTACATCTGTTTCGCGAGTTCTTTTGATATTTTCTGTTCGGGTTCAACGAATCCCTGTTTGTTTTTTTCCTTTACCTGCCAGTTGTGTCCCTGTTTGTATGACGAAGTATCATAAGGGTCGTTCACAAACCCTTCCGGGATATTCGATTTCTGCTTATTGCTGTCCGCAATATCAACCTTGTAAATGTTTTTATCGAGTATAAGCGGCACACCGCCTGGATTAACAGCATTCACGAGCAGTCCGAGTCCGGCGCCGACAGCTATAATAATTAGTAATTGTTTAACCGTATTGTTTTTCATGCTGTAAAAATAAACAAGATAATTAAATAAAAAAATTCATTTTGCGGTATTCACTCATCGAACAATGTTTTCCCGTCGGCGCTTTTTTTCTTTGTTAAACCGAGATGTTTATAGGCAAGCGGAGTTGCTTCCCGTCCTTTCGGCGTTCTTCTGATGAATCCTTCTATCATCAGGAAAGGTTCAAAAACTTCCTCAACCGTTCCCGGGTCTTCGCCTATTGAAGCGGCGATAGTTGACAGCCCGACGGGTCCGCCGGCATGCTTTAAGATAATAGTCTCAAGGATTTTCTTATCTGTATTATCAAGCCCGTATTCGTCAACTCCAAGCGATTCAAGCGCGTAAACGGCTATATTTTTATCTATCTTCCCGTCGCCTTTTACAATCGCGAAATCCCGCGTCCGTTTAAGCAGTCTGTTCGCTATTCTCGGTGTAGCTCTGCTTCGTCTGGCGATTTCGTATGCGCCTTCTTCGGATATTTTTATCCTGAGTATTCCCGCCGAGCGTTTTACGATATCAACAAGGTTATCGGTATTATAATAATCAAGGTGGCAGTTAATTCCGAACCTGTCGAGCATAGGTGATGAAAGCAGTCCCTGCCTTGTTGTAGCGCCAATCAGGGTGAACTTATCGAGCTTAATTGGAATGCTCCTTGCGGCGGGTCCCTGGTCAATAATAATGTCGAGCTTGTATTCCTCCATGGCGGAATAAAGGAATTCCTCCACAACCTTAGGAATCCTGTGTATTTCGTCAATAAAAAGAATCTGTTTATCTTTTAACTTTGTAAGCATACCCGCGAGGTCGCCGGGTTTTTCTATAACGGGACCCGAAGTCGTAATTATTTCAGCCTTCAGCTCAATTGCGATAATATGTGCGAGCGTGGTTTTCCCGAGTCCGGGAGGTCCTGTAAAAAGCACATGGTCAAGCGACTCTCCGAGCCGCCGGGCGCTTTCTATAAAGATTTTCAGGTTTTCTTTCACTTTGTACTGCCCCGTGAAGTCGTCAAAATTTTTCGGGCGTATCAGAGATGTATAATCTCTTTCATCATCCGGCAGAACATCGGCGGTATTCAGGTTATTACGGGATTTCATAAATAATTATTTTGTGATAAATATTGATTAAAAATAATGTTAATTTAAACTTTAAACAAATTAAAAATTTAATTCAATATTATGGCAGGCGAAGGTAATCTTGTACGTGAAATTGATATAGTCTTAATAGCGCGGCGGACGCGGTTTCTGGGAATCGCGATTCTCATCGGTGTTTTTCTTGTTTTTTTTATGGGGCTTTTCGTGGCGTCATCCAATGTGAATAAGGACTTTGAAATTCTGAACCATATTACTTTTGTGTTTTGTGTGATAACCTGCGCATTTTCCGTGTTTTTGAAGAAGAAAATGTTTGCCAGGATAAACGCGAAAAATTACGCATCGCAGTATTTCAACGCTTACGTCCTCTCGTTCGGCTTATGCGACCTCGGCGGATTACTTTGCATAACCACCTCCCTTTTTATAAACGTGAATTACGTGTACGCATTTGCGGGATTTACTGTAACGGCGATAGCCATGATTCTTAATTTCCCCGGCGCCGAGGATTATAAAAAACTGGATTTATAATTTTCCCGTATTTCTTTCCCGCCGCGGCGAAGCGGAGACACAAACTTATTTGGGAAAGGGAAGGATTTAGCGTGACCGTCAGGAGTTTCCTCCTGACGGGTTTAATTTTTATGTTATTTGATTATTTATTAGTTTATCATCGAGCGGTAAGAATATTGATTTTTGTTTCAGGTATTCTTTCAGCGGCTGTTCTACTTTGTTGACTAATTTTAATGCGGCGTTGGTTTTCTCATTCCAATATTTTAAAAGTTCGGCGGGCACGGGATGCGTGAATGTAACTTCTTTACAGCAATTTTCTTCCCTGCAACAGCACTGCATTATTAAATCGTCGTAAAAATCGCGGTAGTCGTAGGTTGCTTCTTCTCCTTTTTTGATATCCATGACTGCGATATCGAATCCGGATTCGGTTCCGAGAATATTCGCATTGCAGGAGTGGTTCAGGTATCTTGTTTCGTCGCACGGGGCAATGTATGAGCCGTCTTTTTTGCGGTATGCATAATCGAGCAAGGCTTCTTTTTCTTTTACGGTCATCTTTGCAGGGTCTATACCGGTAAGCACTTTGCATTTTTCGCATTCAAAGCAGATGATGGTGCCTTTGGGTATGAAGTCTTTGGCGAAGAGCCCTTTTCCTCTGTTCTGTGTTTCCCGCACTTCGAATAGTTTTGCTATCATGATGGGGTTCCTTTCATTTTATTCTTTGCTTTCCCTGTATTTGATTGTTTCGGTATTTTTCTGACTTCAGGTGCGGAACACCGCTCGGTTATATTTACCAGTAAGCCGTAAATATAAAGTAAACGGTTTTATAAAGTGTCTGAACATACAGCTTTCTGGTGTTATATATTTCGGGAAAACAATAATTAGTATCCACGCCTGCCGCCATGAGGTCATCCGAGAATGGTCTCAGCGTGGGCATGATTAAATCCATAGTTTCGCTATATAAGTTTTACCTTCTATCAAATCTATCAAACCGTCAGTTTGCCGGTCAACATTTATTTGATAAGCATCATTCGCTTTATATCGGAATAACTTTCTGTCTCAATCCGATAGAAGTAAACACCGCCGGAGAATTCCGAACCGCTGAACTTTACTTCGTATGTGCCGGCGGATTGGCTTTCTTTTACGAGAGTTTCAATCTCTCTGCCAAGCGCGTCAAAGACAGCGAGTTTTACAAGATTCCGACCTACGCCGGAATGACAAATAGGGATATCATATCTTATGCTCGTTGAAGGGTTAAACGGATTAGGGTAGTTCTGATACAATTTATATTCTTCCGGTAATACCGTACTGACCGGGTTTATTCCAACAGGACCCGGAAGAAAGCTAACCGAAAATAACTGCTGAGTTGTACCACTGACCTGCGGCAGCCAGTTCACGCCTGCGTTCGTGGTTTTCAAAATCACATTACCGCCGAATCCGCCGACAATCCATCCGGTTGACGGATTAATAAAATCAATACTTTCGAGCCTTACCGAAGTCCCGCTAATTTGCTGAACCCAGTTATTACCGGCATTTGTAGTTTTTAAAATAGTACCTCCGCCCCCTGCCGCAAAAGCTGTTGTTCTGTCTAAAAATCTCAGTGAAAAAATATCACCGGTAGTTCCGCTGGCTAATTTAACCCATTTGTTACCACCGTCTGTTGTTTTTAGTATTGTGCCTCCGCTGCCTGCCGCATAACCAAGTGAATCCGAAAAAAACTTTGAAGTATATAAATTTGAAGTAGTGCCCGATTTTTGTGTAACCCAGTTGTAACCGCCGTTAGTGGTCTTGAGGATATTACCTTCCCAGCCTGTAACCCAGCCTGTATTCTCATCGCCAAACCAAACAGATTCTATGAGTAAATTAGTCACCTCGGTTGTCAATAATATCCAGTTATTTCCGGCATTAGTAGTTTTTAATATTGTACGGCTCGCGCCTGCCGCCCATCCTGTCTGTGAATTGATAAAGCAGATACCGGTGAGCCAGTGATTCACGTTAACCGGCTGTTGAGTCCAGTTCATTCCGCCGTTTGTCGTTTTTAAAATAATACTTGACTGACCGTACGACCCGCCTGCTATCCAGCCCGTCATTGCCGAAATAAACCACGGATACCATAATGTCTGATTTGTGCCAGCCGGCTGTGAGACCCAGTTTATACCTGAGTTTGTGGTTCGCAACAGCGTTCCGTTATCACCCATTGCAAAACCTGTTTGCTGTGAAAAACAATTTGACGAAAAAAATATCAGCAGTGAAAATACGGAAGAAATATTCAGAATTGTTTTTTTAAAATCATTTTCCATTTGTTTTATACCTTAAATTAAAGTTTATAATTTCAGAATTTTCAACAAAAACAGAAATTTTTAAGATTTAAGTAATTATAACAAAATTTATTAAATCAAAGCATAAAAATCAACCTCATTTAATTCATCCCGAATATTTTTGACAAATGTCGTTATTTCACCAGCATCATTTTGCGTGTGTCCGTAAAATTTCCCGATGTTATTCTGTAGAAATATATTCCGCTTGTGAGCTTTGATCCGTCGAAACTGTAAGTGTATGTGCCTGCTTTCAGGAATTCATTCACCGGAACATCTAACTCCCTGCCCGTA
>JAPLFI010000226.1 GCA_026390755.1 Ignavibacteriota bacterium | reverse complement strand
CAAAATGGAGGCTTATAAAGGAAAGAAAAAGATTCACATGAGCCTCAAGGAATATGAAATCCTTAAGTATTTTATAAATCATCAGGACGAAGTTATTTCCAGAAATCAGCTCCTCGATGAGGTCTGGGGATATGAAGTGTTTCCCACAACCAGAACGGTTGATAATCATATACTTATGCTAAGGAAAAAAATCGAGGATAATCCGTCGGTTCCGAAACATATTTTCACCATCCATTCGGCTGGCTATAAATTCGTCCGCTGATAATATTTTTGCTTAGCCATGCCCCTGAAGCGTGCCATTTTGTCCCTTGAATAACGTCTTATTATGATTTATATTATAATCAGAATTAATCAATAATTAATCAGTGAAAACAATCACAATACATAATATTGATAAAACCCTTGATGTTCACATCAGGCGGCGTGCCAGAAGGGATAAATTAAGCCTGAATCAGACAATACAAACCATGCTCTCTGAATACTCAGGCATTGCAAAAAAAAATAAATGCAGCGATTTTGATGAGTTTCTGGGCTTGTGGGATGAAAAAACATATAAAGACTTTAAGGGGAAAGTATCTTCATTTGATAGAATCAATAATCTTGACTGGAAATGAAAAAAATACTTCTGGATACTTCCGCCTACAGCCAGTTAATGAGAGGAAATAAAAATGTTGCAGATTATGCAAACGAAGCGGACATAGTTTATCTTTCTGTGTTCGTCATTGCCGAATTGCTGACCGGTTTCAAGGGCGGTTCATTGGAAAAGAGAAATTTAGAGATATTAAACAACTTCAAAGATAAACCTGCCGTCCAAATCATAGAAGCTACTGAGGAAACCGCCGAAATATTCGCGGAAATAAAATATAAACTGAAATCAGCCGGAACACCAATTCCAATCAACGACTTATGGATAGCTTCAAATTGTTTCGAAACCGGCTCGGTACTTATTACAGCCGATAAACATTTCAGTCTTATTCAGGGCTTGCGAATAAGCAATATCTTAAATTAAAACAAATCTTCTTATTTCCATAAGGAAAGAGAACAACTGAAAGGCGTAATTCCCGAAAGAATTAATTATGACCTTCATAAACTTGCGATTTTTATTTAGATTACCGGATTAGCAAAAGAAGCGATGATTTCCGGGAATTTGAAGCATTCCGCCTGACTAAGGAAATAGTTGAAAACAAAATGTTCCTGTAAATGAACTTGTTAAAAACTTCTTAAATAAATGAAATCGTTTATTGCAATTGATATAGGTGCCGGAAGCGGAAGGATTTTCTTGTCTGATTATCATAATGGTTTAGTCAGAATAAATGAAGCTCACCGGTTTCCCGCGAAATCAGTTATTAAAGACGGCAGTTTGCACTGGGATTTTGATTTTATTATTAATGAAATAAAATCAGGATTAAGCGGTTTATTATCCAAAGATATTTCTTCAATCGGTGTTGATACATGGGGAGTTGATTACGGATTGCTCGACGGAAATGGTTACCTGCTGGAGAACCCTTATGCATACAGGGACTCACGGACAAACGGTATTTCCGCGAAAGTGTTTAATATTATTTCCGAAAGCGAACTGTATAAACTGACGGGAATTCAATTGATGGAAATAAATACTATATTTCAGCTGTATGCGGCTGGGATTAATACTCCGGATATTTTAGCAAGGGCGAAAGACTTATTATTCATTCCCGATTTAATCAATTACTTTTTAACGGGGAATAAACGAAACGAATATACGGTGGCATCCACATCGCAGTTATTAAATCCGTACACTAAAAACTGGGAACGGGATATTTTCGATAAGTTAAATATTCCCGCGGGCATTATGCAGGAAATAGTGATGCCCGGGAATGTGATCGGCAGTTACAAAGATATTAATGTTGTTTCTGTCGGCTCACACGATACTGCTTCGGCAATTGCGTCAATTCCGGCAACGGATGATAAATTTGCATATATAAGCTCGGGAACGTGGTCATTGATGGGGCTTGAAACATACGCTCCCGTAATAAACAGCGAAACAAAGAAAATGAATTTCACTAACGAAGGCGGCGTCTTCGGAACAACGCGGCTTTTGAAAAATATAAACGGATTATGGATTCTGGAACAGTGCAAAAAAGAGTGGGATAAGGAAAGAAAATACAGTTACTCCGAATTGATGAAGATGCCGAATAACATTCATTATATTAAGACTGTAATTGAACCTGATGCGCAAGAGTTTATCAATCCGCCGTGTATGATTGAAGCTATCAATAACTTTTGTAAAATGACTAACCAGCAGATTCCCCGAAGCATTCCTGACTATGTATTCGTAATATTATCAAGCCTCGCTTTAAAATACAGATATGTCCTTGAGCAAATAATTAAGTTAAATGTAAAAGAGATTAATCGGATTCACATTGTAGGCGGAGGCTCGGGAAATAAAGTGTTATGCCGGTTTACTGCGAATGCTGCGGGACTCCCCGTTATTGCCGGACCTCATGAAGCAACAATTATTGGCAATACTCTGATGCAATGTAAAGCGGCAGGGCTGGTTAATAATCTTTCGGAAATGAGAAAAATCGTAAAGGATTCATTTCACCTTGAGCAATATTACCCTGAGGATTCGGATCTGTGGAACGGCAAATTTGATAAATTTAAGGAAATAAAAATAAAGTACAATTTTTAATTATTATTTTATGGATAACAATATTATCAGCAGATATAATTACGCAAAAGAAAAATACGCCGGACTGGGTGTTGATACCGGAAAAGCTCTTAAAAAACTCGGGAATATAAGCCTCTCTTTGCATTGCTGGCAGCTGGATGATGTTACGGGGTTTTTGAAAACCGGTTATGGATTATCGGACAGCGGACTTGCGGTTACGGGAAATTTATCCGGCAAAGCACGAAACGGGACCGAGATCAGGGCTGATTATAATAAAGTGTTTTCTCTCATTCCGGGTAAACACAGGGTAAATCTGCATTCTATATACGGCGAAACCGGAACCGGGAAAGTTGACCGCAATGAAATCGGTATTGAACATTTCTCTGAATGGATAGACTGGGCAAAGTATAATAACACTAAAATTGATTTTAACTGCACATGCTTCTCTCATCCGAAAGCCGTAAGCGGTTATACTATCTGCAGTTCCGATAAATCAATAAGGGATTTCTGGATTGAACATATTGTCAGGTGCAGGGAGATTAGTTATAAAATAGGAAAAGAATTGTCGGGATATTCCATCCATAACCTGTGGATACCCGACGGTTCAAAGGACGATACGGCTGGCAGGTTCAGGAAACGCGGACTTCTTAAAGAATCTCTCGATGAAATATTTTCATATTATTACGATAAATGTGTTTTACTCGATTCTGTCGAAAGTAAATTATTCGGAATTGGCTCTGAATCCTTCGTTGCCGGCTCGTTTGAATTCTATCTGAGTTATGCGTTAAAGAATGATATAATGTTGTGTCTCGATATGGGACATTTTCATCCGACGGAATCAATCGCGGATAAGATTTCCGCTTTGTATCAGTTCTCTGATAATATTGTACTTCATTTAAGCCGCGGAGTCAGGTGGGACAGCGACCATATTGCAACAATGAATGACGATTTACTTTCGCTTATGCGGGAATTAGTCAGAGCAGGCGTGCTTGAAAAAACTTATCTGGCAACCGATTTTTTCGACGCGAGCTTAAGCAGGATTGGCGCTTTGGTTTACGGTGCAGGAGCAGTGCTGAAGTGCGCTTTGTTTGCTTTGCTTGAACCTTATGGACTTATAAGTAAATATGAAAATGAGGGTAATAATTTCGTTAAATTTGCGTTAATCGAGGATAGCAAACTGATGCCTTTTTCCGATGTGTGGAATTATTACTGTGAAATAAATAATATTCCGGTCGGAATTAATCTTATAAAAGAAATAGAAAAGTATGATAAAATAATTATTTCGGAAAGGAGTTAATAAACTATAATGAAATATTATCTCGGAATTGACCTTGGCAGCTCTTTTGTAAAAACGGCGTTGATAACTTCAGATGGACTGCATACTGTTTGCATTGTACAGTCCCCCGAATATGAAATGCCCATTATTTCAAAAAAGGACGGATGGGCGGAGCAGGATCCGGAGTTATGGTGGGATTGTACCAGGACAAACATAATAAATATTTTAAAGAGTACAAATATAAACCCAAAAGATATTCTCTCAGTCGGTATTTCATACCAGATGCACGGACTTGTCATTATTGACGCAGATTTGAAAGTTCTCAGACACGCAATTATCTGGTGCGATAGCCGGGCTGTGGATGCCGGCAATAAAACTATTGGCGATTTAGGGAAAGAATTATTTAAGATTAAAATGAAAAATTATCCGGGTAATTTTACGGCTTCCAAGTTAAGATGGGTCAGAGAAAACGAAGCCGCTATTTTCAATCGTATCTATAAATTCATGCTTCCCGGAGATTATATTGCCTTTAAACTGACAGGGGAAATAAAAACTACTCCAACAGGCTTATCGGAAGCAATTTTATGGGACTTTTGTAATAATTCAATTTCCGCAGAATTAATGAATTATTACGGCTTTCCGACGGATATAGTTCCGGAAGT
>JAPLFI010000328.1:636-2252 GCA_026390755.1 Ignavibacteriota bacterium | reverse complement strand
CGAAAGCGGCGAGGCATGCGGGAATGGATTATAACGCCGTAATAAACGCTGTTTTGAACGAAGCGGTTAAAAGATACAAGTGTTAAGTGTTAAGGGTTAAGGGTTAAGTGTTAAGTGTTAAGTGTTAAGTGTTAAGTGTTAAGTGTTAAGTGTTAAGTAAATGAATTCAATATTAATTTTAACATTTTAAATTTGAGGTCTGATATTAAAAAAAAGTTCTATTGGCGGGGATTTAAAGAGCTTAATAAAGACACTGACTTTCTTAAAGCAAAGGAAGATGAATTCAGTCCGTCCGCCCCAGGCGATTTCGATGCGTCTCGGAATTTCGACCTTTCCAAGCTTTCGGGAATCTCAAGAAGAAAATTCCTTGCATTGGTTGCCTCTTCTGCGGCGCTTACCGCTACTGCCTGCTCCGATTACAGGGATAAGAGAGCAATTGTACCGTATAATAAGAAACCCGAAGAAGTCACCGTAGGTAATCCGAATTTCTATGCCTCAACGTGTACCGCCTGCCCGAATGCATGCGGAATTCTCATAAAAACACGCGAAGGCAGACCCATTAAAATTGACGGCAATCCCGACCATCCCGTTAACATGGGCAAGATATGCGCCGTCGGACAGGCAAACGTGCTCAATCTCTACGGCCCGTCGCGCCTGAAAGAACCGATGTTCCGTATCAGCGAGGGGAATTTCGCGCCGTCAAACTGGCAGGATACCGACGTTAAAATTATTGACGAGCTTAAAAAAGCCGTGTCCGCCGGAAAAGAAATAGCGGTTATTACTCATACCGTGGTGTCGCCTTCGCAGAAGAAATTGTTTGAGGATTTTGCAACTGCATACCCGACTGCAAAAGTTTATTCTTATGAACTGTACGGCGATTCCGTTAAACGCTCCGCATTCAAAAAAGCATACGGCAGTATTAACATTCCTCACGAGAAACTGAATGAGGCAAAGATTATTCTCGCTCTTGAATCTGATTTCCTCGGAACCGAAGGGAATTCGGTTGAAGCGGCTCGCCTGTTTGCCGGGAACCGCGACGTTATGACGAAAAAGGATTTCAACCGTCTCTATGCCGTCGAAGGTGCAATGAGCCTTACCGGTGCGAATGCCGATTATCGCCTGCGCCTGCGTACCGACGCGATTGAAGAGTTTATTCTGAGCCTTCTGAATGAACTGATTATTAAGAAGAAGATTTCTCCGTATGCGGGTAATGCCGCCGTTGAAACCGCCGTAAGGAATTTCCCGCTCGATGAATTTACGAAGAAATATAAACTCAATAAAGAAACTGTCGAAACACTCGTTGAAGACCTGAAAGAAAATCAGGGCTCGGTTTATGTATCAGCCGGACTTAAACTTCCTGAATCCGCTCATATAGCGGCTATTCTTTTGGGTGAAGTTCTCGGTGCGTCAAAGTTATATTCAAAGGAAGTAATAACTCAGGAATTGCCTTTGAGCCCGAAAGCCGATATTGAAAGCCTGGTTTCGAAAATGAATTCGAGTGTCGTTTCCGTCGTGATTCATTTCGATACGAATCCGGTTTATCATTTCTCTGCTGATTATAAGTATGAAGAAGCGCTGAAAAAAGTACCACTCAGCATTTCTATGACGGAAGCGCT
>JAPLFI010000328.1:0-599 GCA_026390755.1 Ignavibacteriota bacterium | reverse complement strand
ACCACTCAGCATTTCTATGACGGAAGCGCTAAACGAGACTTCAATGCTCTGCAATTACGCTCTCGCCATTAACCATAATTTTGAAAGCTGGGGAGATTATAAAACCGGAACAGGCGTTTCCAGTCTCGCCCAGCCTGTTATCGCAGCGCTTTATAATACGCGTCAGAAAGAAGCCGCACTGCTTTACTGGACGGTAAAAAGTTCTATCGGGAATAAAGATGCATTTGCCGGGAATATTTACATGAACTTTGTAAAGGTAAATTGTGAAAAGAATATATATGCTTTAAAAAGTTCTGGTGCCGGAGCAAAACCGGATTTTAAAAAGTTCTGGTTCAACTCTCTTCAGCAAGGTGTCGTAATCTTCTCCGAAAAAGCAGATGATAATTTCAGTTTTAAACCCGAGGCATTTACGTCAATAACGGATTTTAAGAAACCCGGAAAAGATTTTACCGTTATCCTTAACCCGAGCCATTTTATTGGTGACGGACGTTTTGCCAATAACGGCTGGCTGAGCGAACTTTCCAATCCCGTTTCTAAAGCAGTATGGGATAATTATGCCGCTGTATCACCTGCAACGGCAAAAGAGCTTAATGTGAATT
>JAPLFI010000117.1 GCA_026390755.1 Ignavibacteriota bacterium | reverse complement strand
GTTGCTGCAATGTCAGGCCGTGTACCTTCAATACTATCATCAAACACAAATTTTGATGCGGATGATGCAACACTGTCTGAACTCCAAAGATTATTAAATGAAGGAATAATCCGACGTTTTAAAGTGATTGAGCGTGGAGGTATTCGTTTTGGTATTTTCGGTGTGCTTGGTAAAGAAGCCATATTTTATACAAATGGCGGCGCAGTTTCTTTTCCGGATGCGATAGAAACGGCTAAAGAAATTGTAAAAATTCTTCGTGAAACAGAAAAGGTTGATATTATTATCTGTCTGAGTCACGGGGGTTTGGAAAAAGACAAAGCAGAAAATTACACCGATGGCGACGATGTACGAATTGCAAAAGAAGTTACGGGGATTGATATAGTGATTGGCGGTCACAGCCACACTTCATTATACGAAGCTATAATTGTGAATGGGCGTACACCGGTTGTTCAGACAGGACTGGAAAGCAGGAATCTTGGTGAACTTATAATTTCTCTGGACGGAGAAAAACTTTCGGTTGATTCATATAAACTCTATCCGATTAACGACAATATTTTAGGCGATAAGAAAATAGATATTGAGATTGAAAAACTTAAAAAATCGGTTACGAGTGCCGTGTTTGCATCACGCGGTTACAGCATAGACCAGCCTCTGGCAATTGTTCCGCAGGATATGCCTAACACTTTTACGGACATAGCGGAAGGCACTCCGCTTGCGAATCTTGTCACAGATGCATTAAGAGAAGCTACAAAAGCCGACATCGGATTTACGGCAAACGGAATGATTCGCGCAGGGTTAAAACGCGGGAAGACAGGAGTGCAAACTGTTTATGACGTGTTTGCCGTAGCACCTCTCGGCGCCGGCATTGTTGATTCGACAGCCGGCAGTGCATTAGTGACCGCATACTTTACCGGTATTGAACTAAAACATCTGCTTGAATTTTTTCTGAAAGATAACCCAGCCCATCCCGGCGAATATTTCCCGCGTGCTTCAGGAATGAGATTCCGATATAATATGTCGCGTCCTATGTTCAACGCAGTAAATGCAGTCGAACTGGGAGATTTTGAAAAAGGATATAGGGCAATTGATATCACTGGAAGTGACGAGACATTATATAGCCTTTCCTGTCCACTGATGCTGGGAACAATCCTTGTTGCTATTCCAAAATACACAAAAGGAAAACTGACTCTTGTTCCCAAGAAAAAAGATGGTCAACAACTTACATCAAGAATAGATGCTCTTGAAGACCCCCGCAAAAGTACAGCGCACCTGCTTTCGCCTAAGGGCACTGTTGATAAAAGCAGTATTGAAACGGGAACAGGGAAAAATGTTCTTAGCGAAATAAAAGAATGGCAGGCGATTATGGATTACCTTAGAAGTCTGCCTGTAAAAAATAAAGGCGAATTACCGGTAATTCCCGTTGATGATAGAGCGAAAGAGGTACGGGCGATAAATGAGGGATGATAAAGGTATATTCCGGCAATATTCGGTAGCCGGAAGTTTCCTTTATTGCGAATTCTTTATTACAAATAATTCTCATGGCGCTTCTATAAATAACTCACTTGAATTAAATTATCTATTTTTTTAGATTCAAAAACAATAAAATGAATAAAAATATTTATTAAAGAATAATTTTACACAAAGATGTCCGTTAAATTAACTAAAGTTCTATTC
>JAPLFI010000576.1 GCA_026390755.1 Ignavibacteriota bacterium | reverse complement strand
CTGAATGAAGAACAGTTGAAAAAATCGGATTTGAACATTACTCCCGATATCGGTAAACGCAAATCAACCGAGTTCGGGGAAATACCTAAAATTATACGCGCAGGTGAAATTGCAACTGAAATAATTATTGACAGAATTCTGGCAAAGGTTGATTCGGCAGAGGCTTCAGTTTCAAAGAATTCGGGTAATTTTATTATACAGCCTCTTGTGGCTTTTCAGTGTCTTAACCTTCCCGACAGTATTCAAAACACTATATACGAAGAGCAATCGGGTAAATTTGTAAATTACACGCTGATTGAGAAAGCACTGAGGAAAATCTATCGCACGGGTTTTTATAAAGATGTATCGGCTGTGGTTGTCAGAGAAAAAGACGTACCGCATTTGACATATTACGGAACCGAATTTCAAACGATTAAAGAAATCAGACTTGGCTTCAGTAACGAAAGAGATATCAGGCAAGTGATGTTCGAAGATTCGGAAAAAGACAGCATACATTTGCGTAAGATTACTGCCTTAGCGGAGAAAACTTATAAGAACGGCGAGATGCGGGCTGATTTCGAAAATGTACACGAAAGCGGTGTAATTACAGAGCCCGTTTTAGATGTGGTTTTGAACTTCGCTGAGTTCCGGCTTGGTAAACGGCTGAATTCTCGCGAAATGAAACTGCTCTATGAGAATATCCTGGGTGCGCTGAGGAGTAATAATCTCTCAGTTGTAGATATTTATAAATTCAGATTTGAAAGCGAAACAGGTGTGCTGGAAATTTGCTTTTCTGACGGAGGTTTCCGGGAAATAAGTATAAGAGGCAATAAGAAAACAAAAAACGAATTAATTACGCGGGAGATTGAACTGGGAAGTCAGAGCTATGTTTTGAAATCTGATTTGGAAAAGTCATTACAGAATATTTACGGCACGGGGCTTTTCCGCCAGGTGAGTATTTTTAAGGACTTCGGAAATAGACTGCCGCAGATTAGCACAGATTCTTTTGAGGGTAAGAGCGAAGAGCAGAAGACACGAATTAACACGAATTTCGCGAAGGGTAAGAGCGAAGAGCAGGAGACACAAATTAACACGAATTTCGCGAAGGGTAAGAGCGAAGAGATACTGCCACAGATTACACAGATTCGCACAGATTCTTTTGAGAATAAGAGCGAAGTGCAGGAGACACAGATTAAGCAGATTTACTCGCCGTCGCTCAGAGTGAATGTGGTTGAGAAAAGCGAGAGGAATCTGAGGTTTTCATTCAGGGTTGATAATGAACGCAAGTTACAGCTCTATATAGATTTCCGAAACGAGAATTTCTTTGGTACGGGAAATGAAGTCGGGATTTCTGCTCAGGGCGGACTGCGTGACCGCGAGTACCGCTTCGACCTCAAGTCGTACCGGTTTTTCACGACGTATTTTACATACGGACTGGCGGGATATTATAAGTTCCGCGATATTTATCAATACACACAAACAATTGACTATCAGACGGAAGAATATACGCGGGATCAGACCGGCGAATACCGCGATTTTGTATGGGGCGGCAGTTTTCTTCTGGGCTCACAGGTCGGTAAAAGCGCAACGGTATTTGCGCAGATGTTATATGAAAATCTTTCACGCGGACAGATGCAGGGTAATACCACTCCCGAGCCAAATCTGAAACTGCTGAAACTGAAACTCGGCGGGAAAGTTGATTCCGAGAATTATTTTCCGTTTCCTACATCGGGTACTGTTGCGAATTATTATTATGAAACTGCGGCTGAACAGATATCAGGGGGGTTCTCATATACGAAGATATGGTTCGATTTAGCGCATAATTTCAGACTCGGGAATCTGAGCAATCTGAAACCGAAAGTTCAATTCGGATTCGCCGATAAGACTACTCCCGCAATGGAGATGTTCTCACTGGGCGGAGAGAATTCTTTTTACGGAATGGAAGAAGATGAGCTTCGCGGACGGCAGGTGCTTCTGGCATCACTGGAATACAGGCTGATGCTGCCGATTCAGTTTTTCTTCGATACGTACATTTCCGCGCGGTATGACCTGGGGCAGATGTGGGAGAATACGGAGGATATAAGGTTTAAGGATTTAAGGCATGGACTGGGAATGGCGATGAGGTTCGATACACCCGTGGGTGAGGCGAGTTTATCGATGGGGCGCAGTTTTATTGTGAGTAAGGGCTTTTCCAAGGGTTCGTTTATTTGGGGACCTTATACGTTTTACTTTTCGATAGGGTTTAATATGTGATGGTAGTGGGTAGGGGGTAGTTAGTAGTTGGTAATGGGTAGTGAGTAGTAGGTAGTGAATAGTGGGTAGTGAATAGTGGGCAACTTAGTGAGATTTTTGACGTAAATAAAATAAGATGAAGTTTCTGAAAAAATATAAGGATAATACGCTAAGGCTGTTTATTATTTTTATAACGGTTTATGTATCCATAATAAGCGGAATTCCTCTGTTTAAGGCGGCGCTGACGAATAAGCTCACAATAGACGATGCCGGCAGGGATGCCAGCGGCATCATTTCAATCGTCTATCCGGGAGGAAGTGCCGAGAAAGCGGGAATTAAGCCCGGCGACAAAATATTATCAATTAACGGCAGGGAGTTTAACAGCTTAACATCGTTTCATGACGAGTTAAGCTCTACACCCGCTGACGGCTATGCCGTTTATAAGATTCAGAGGGGCAATGAGGTATTTGAAGCTAAAGTATATCCGCACCGGTATTTTCATCTGATTTTCTTCGTATTTTCAGCGCTCGGATTCGGATTTCTTCTGAACGGATTTTTTGTGGGGTTCTCAAAACCAAAGGAAATAATACCTCAGATATTTTTCCTTATGTCAGCGGCGGCGGGACTGACTTTTAATCTATTGGGGGGAGTTACTCATTACGTTGATGGCGCGTCTTACATGTACTGGAATTATTTAATTGCCTCAGCACTTTTCTTCCCTATGTTTTTTCATTTCTTCTCCATCTATCCGCTGAAATACGACTGGAGCAGACGCCGTCTGAAAATATTTTCCGTCTATGTGTATGCAATTTTACTCGACGTTTTTCTTATGTCGGGATTCGGCGAATCAATAGCAAAATCGAATATGATTCTCGATTTAATTTTAGGATATTCACCGCTTATATTTCTACTGCTCGGACTCGGACTGTTTATTCGTTCGTTCTTAAAAGTTAAAGATAAAGAACTCCGCAAGCCGCTGAAGATTCTTGTACTGGGTCTGATTATAGGTTTTCTCGGATTACTATATTATTTCGGGGTTTTTCCGTTTATTATTTCAAAGGCGGGAATGAATCCCTTATACCGATTGCCTGTAGCGCTTGTGCTAGCCATTCCCGCGGCATTCGGATATTCGATTTATAAATACAGGATACTCGATACTGAATTTATTATAAAGCGGGGTCTCGTTTTCGGTTTCGTGACCACTTCCATTATAATCGCATATCTGTTCATCGTTTCGATTATGGAAACTCTGCTGGATTATTACAAGCTGGGCAATAAACAGATTGTGACAATCGCGGCAATAATAGCTATTATTTTCACATTCAGCTATGTGAATAAAATAGTGAGGACCTTTGTTGACAGAAGATTCTTCCGCGTCAGATATAATTACAGGAAAGCCCTGCTGAGTTTCTCAAATGAACTTCCGTATCTGAACGATATAAATCAGGTTATTGAAAAACTTGCCGGTACAATAAAAGAGACCATCGGTGTAACGGAGATGAAAGTATGGGTTTGTGATAATAAATACCGCGGACTCACCGACGGACAGAAATCAGAGTTAATAGAATTATGCGCACCCGAAGATAGTTCAGAAGAAAGTTCCGAAGATACGGTATCTCTTTCAGGCGGTATGCCAGAAAACCCTGATGAAACCGGTGGAAACGGAAATAAACGCGCGAGGATTATAACCGGCGAAGTGTATAAAGCGCTTTTCGAAAAGGATAAATCGCCGAAAGTTCTGTTTGATATAAATCTGATGGAAATGTCTATACCACAGGAATATAAGAATTTCATCAGGGATGAAAAAATTGTCCTTTCCATTCCTCTTTTGATTAAGGACGAAATGATCGGTACGATTAATTTCGGCGATAAACCGGGCGGCTCGGTTTATTCCGATGAAGATATTGACCTTCTTAAAACGATTGCCTCGCAGACATCGGTTGTATTTGAAAACGCGCGCCTGCGTGCAGAGGAATTCAAAAAGAATTCAATCGAAGAAGAGCTGATAATTGCAAGAAATATTCAAACCGGGCTTCTTCCCGAGAATAATTACGACTTCGGGAATTTAGAGATAAGCGCCGTGACACAGCCGGCAAGGATTGTCGGTGGCGATTTCTATGATGTTCTGAATCTCGGCGGCGGTAAAGTGCTCGTTGTCATTGCAGATGTTTCGGGTAAAGGTATTCCTGCCGCGCTGTACATGGCAAAAGTTCAGGCACTGATACGTTTTGCTTCGAGGATATTCCATACTCCGAAGGAAATACTGACGGAAGTTAACCGTCACGTTTATGAAAAATTTGAGAAGAACGCATTCGTTACGGTTGTATTGGCGCTGTTTGACCTTAATGAAAATAATGTGCGGATGACGCGGGCAGGACATAATCCCGTGATTTTTTCGCGCAACG
>JAPLFI010000578.1 GCA_026390755.1 Ignavibacteriota bacterium | reverse complement strand
CATAAAATCGTTCATTTGCTTTGAGCCTAAAAGTTCGGACGGATTCGGAGGAATAGTTCCGCTCGTAATAAAATCAAGCGAATCGAGCTTTGTTTTCCTGACAATATCGGTATATTCAACATTAGCGAAGAGGTAATCGCTCAGTCCGGGAAATCTTTCAGTTTCAAAAATGGAGTGAATTCTCGGCTTTCTTAAATCGCAATCTATGAGCAGGACTTTCTTATCAGCCTGAGCGAAAGTACCTGCGAGGTTCAAGGCAACAGTAGTTTTACCTTCGGAAGGAACAGAGCTTGTTACTAAAATACTCTTTAAATCCGATTCCAGCTTTGAATACAGGACTCTTGTTCGTAAAGCCTTGAAAGACTCTGATGCCGTAGCATTCGGTTTATTTGCCACGATAAACTCTATCTGAGATGAACCCAGTTCTTTCAGCTCTTCGATGGAAGGAATCCATGCGAGAACGGATACACCTTTACCTTCAATTTCCTCGGGATTCTTTATCGTTCTGTCGAGATAATTTCTCAAGAAGGCAAAACCCACTCCGAGGGCTAATCCAAGTATTGCGCCGATAATAACTATAAGCTGTCTGTTCGGTTTTGAAGGCAAAATCGGTAAAAGAGCCGGGTCAACTATATTAACATTGCCTAACTGGGCTCTTTCATTCACGTAGGCTTCCTGATATTTTTCTTCGAGAACAAGAAATAATTTCTCGTTCGACTTCCTGTCTCTTTCGAGCCTTGCCAGTTCGATACTCTGAGCCGGCAGTTTTTCGAAAATACTTTCGTATTTCCCTAATAATTTCGAAATAGCGCTGAACCGGGCTTTATTTGTCTGAGCTTCAATATTTGTTTCGAATAATTTCGTTGTTATTTCCGAACGTTCAAGAGGAGTATTAGCGAGAATTCCGGATTTAACAATTACAATTTTATCATCGAGATCTTTTTTCAGCGGTTTCAGCATTCTGTCATATTTATCGGTAACTTTATCTTTTAGCTTCTGATCCGTAGCAATTGACACATCAATTTCTTTTTGCACTTCAAGTTCGGAGACTTTTTTCTGTAATTCCTCGAGCATTTTCCCGGTCACCTGTCCGTCAACATAATCGAGCAAACTCTTATCAACTTTTTCAAGTTCGTTTCTGATTTCCGAGTAAGCTTTCTGTTTAGATAAATACTCAACTTCCGCTAAATTCTTCTGCGCCGTAAAAGTTGATATCTCATCAACTAATTTCTTAGCCTGGTCATCAAGGAATATAATCCCGCCTTTTTGCTGATAGTCCTGCATTGCGGCTTCGGAAACTGTTAAATCTTTACTTCTCTTTTCTTTTTCAAGCCCCAGGAACTGCCTGACTGCAGTAAGTTCGCGCCTGCTGAAATCGAGACTGTAATTCTGATATGCGGCTGCATAAACATTTGCGATTAAACGCGCTTCGAAGGGAGACGGGCTTTGGACTTCTATTTCGGCAATATCCAATCCCCGTTTCTGATTAATCGAAACTATTGAAGTGGAAGAAAAAGATTTAACTATCGAAGGAACCGATGCTAAATCACCCGCCACATCCGGATTCCGGTTGATTATATAATAATATTTCGATTTATCAGGGTTTATTTTAAAAGTATCAATAACCGCCAAAGCTACTCTTTCCCTTATAGAATAACTTTTAAGAATTTCAATTTCATTTGATATAAACCTGTCCGTCTGAAAGTCCTGAAAATCAGGCATTAATGCGGATGAAATAACACTTCCCTTAGGTTTTGAAATCTTGAGGGTGGTAATTGTCCTGTATATATCCATGGCATTTATAACATAGAGCGTGGTAACTAAAATGCTCGCCAGAAATATCAGGATAATCGGCAATAAACTCGACCGGACTATATTAATATATTCCTTAATATTGTTAGCAGGGTGAATATTCACAAAACTTTGATTTGGGGTCTGATGCCCGTTATTATTTATATTTGTTTGATCCAAGATTATTTAATTTTAAATTTACTTGCTCGTATTTACTATAGAAACCGCGAGGATTCCCAGTGACACTAAAGTTGAAGTAATTGCCAGGACTAACAATAAATCATCCCTGAAGAAAAGTCTTTGATATCCCGGAACGATTAATACATCACCGGGCAGCATAACCGTATTATTTCTTTGCGAGATATCCTTTACCTCTTTCCCCCATAATAAATCATTATAATCGAAATAAAGTATCTGGTCTTTCGGAATATTCAGAGAATCGTTTTTTGGGCGGAATAAGCGCAATTTTTCAGGCTGAGCATCCGTAACGGGTCCACCGGCATAAGACAAGACATCAAGCATGGTTTTTCCTCTAACAATCATATATTTACCGGGATATCTTACATATCCCCATACATTAACTTCGATATTTACTTTATCGGGATCACTGTAGTCAAAGAACCCGCCTGTTTGCGAAAACTGCTGGGGTTTATACCCAACTTTCACTTTATCATCCTGGCTTTGTGCAAATGATGACAAGAATATCAACACCAACACCAGAAAATGAGATTTTTTAAGCAATTTGAAATAAAT
>JAPLFI010000571.1 GCA_026390755.1 Ignavibacteriota bacterium | reverse complement strand
TAAGCAGATTGCAGTTGACATGGGCTTTAACCGGGATGATGCGGATAAACTTGCGCTGGTGACGGATGAGGCATGTCTGAATGTTATAAAACATGCATTTATAAATGAACCGGATGCTTACTTTGACATTATTGTCGAAAGAAGAAACGGACGATTCATAATCGGAATCGAGGATAAAGGTTTACCGTTCGATTTTGATTCCGAAGAAAAAGACGGAACAAAGGGTTTCGGATTTACCATAATGGAATATTATACCGACGAGATTAAATTTATAAATCTCGGGCAGAACGGGAAACGAATTGAGCTGATAAAAAAACTGCCGGATCAGCGGACGGAAAATGATTTTAAAGAAGAATCAATCAAAGCGAAAAACGATATACAAACGGACATATTAAATTTATCAGTTGAAATCAGATTGATGCGCCCCGATGAATATTTTAAGCTTGAACGATTAGTTTACCGGACTTACGGATATACATACTTCGGGTTCGCTTATTGTCAGGAAAGTATAAGGGAAATGATTGAAAATGGAATGCTTATCTCAACTATTGCAGTTACTTCGGAAGATGAATTTATAGGTCATGCCGCTGTTGAAAAGCCATATAAAGATTCAGAAGTAGCCGAATTGTGTATGCTGATGGTTAATCCCTTGTTTCGTGACAGGCATCTGGGCGGGGATATTACACGTAAGGCAATTATATATGCGAAACAACATGGACTGCTGGGATTATATTCGGAGGCAGTTACCATACACGGTTATTCGCAGAAAGCAGTTATTGACACGGGCGGTAAAGAAACAGGCATTATGCTCGGATATCTGAACAAAGAGCTATCATTTAAAAAAATCAAAGAAGAACAAGGTGCCCGGCAGTCCGCTGTATTGTTCTATACAAGACTCAACCCCGAACCGGAGCGTTCGGTTTTCTTACCCCGCGAACACAGCAATATAATTAAAAGAATTTATGACTACGGCGGTATTAAACGGTTATATAAGAAATCAGATATCCCGGAATTGAAATTCGAAAAACAAACTGTAATTGATGTCTCAATCCGGCAGGATAATAGTGTTGCGCATCTCGACATAATAAGTTACGGCAGTGATATAGAGAAAGCACTGGAAATTCATCTGAGGGAATTGCGTCTGCATAAAATTGATGTGGTATATCTCAATGTTCCTCTTTCTGATCCCGCCGCACAGCATTTCAATAAATCCGTTGAATCACTGGGCTTTATTTTCTGCGGAGTTGTTCCCGAATACCGGGAAGGTGATATATTAAGATATCAGTATTTGAATAATGTTGAACTGAACCCTGACAGTACCGTAGTAGTATCGTCGGACTTCGGAAAAGAGCTGTTTGATTATATAATAAAATATTACCGGCTATAGGAATATTTATAGTTCAAATTTATCGGCTCATATAACCGGAGAAGAGATACTGCTTTATCAAATGAAGAAAATCTATTAACAATATTCGACCTAAAAATTAATAACCTTTACTGCAAGGGATTCTAAAATTTTTGATTTTTTATTTGTCTGTTTAATATATAAATTTGGGTGAATTCCATTATATCCAGCTATACTAATATGAAAAATCTATTTACGATTAATAAAAAAGAGATTGGAAATGAGCGAATCAGAATCAGCTACGAGAAAAAAAAGAATTGATACCAGGCTAAACTCTTCTTTATTGAATTGGATTATTATTCCGTTTAAAGATGATTTAGCTATATCGAAACTCGAATGTCATGCAGTTGAAGAATATGAAGGACTCGAAGACCCGAACTCTCTGCCGGAACCACAAGTACTGTCGGGTGATGCGATTACAGAACTTAATGCCTGCGTGGATGAACTTCAGGAGATATTGATTTTGATTGATAAGGAGGAAATGGAATGAGTGATAAAAATCTGCAGATTGAAATAGTTGTTAAGGGCGATAAGCTGTTGGAACGTGTCATTTCAATTCTTGAACAAGCGCGGACCAATGTTGTCAAAGCTGTAAACAGCAATATGGTTATCGCCTATTGGCTAATCGGGCGGGAAATAGTGCAGGAAATCCAGGGCGGAGAAGAGAGGGCGGAATACGGGAAACAAGTTATTCTGGAGCTATCCAGTCGTCTGACGCAAAAGTATGGTAAGGGTTTTTCTACTACCAATTTATGGTATTTCAG
>JAPLFI010000453.1 GCA_026390755.1 Ignavibacteriota bacterium | reverse complement strand
TCCCTGCTCAATGAGTTACATATCTAAGATTGCATGCGGCGGATGCAATAACCTGATAGTAAAATGCGCCGACCACGCTTTGGCATACTCCAGACCTCTTATAGTAGTTCCGCGCGAAACACCCGTCAACAAAATTCATCTTCATAATATGATTAAGATACTTGATGCGGGCGGAAAGTTAATACCTGCAATGCCGGGTTACGAAAACAATCCGAAGGATTTCAACGAGCTTGGTGATTACATAGCGGAACTTGCTCTCGATTTGCTAATGGGCGGACGGTCGAATACCGGGAAGTGAATAATAATTTTCTTATATCAAAAATAACACAATAAAAAGGGGCTTTGAAAGCCCCTTTTCATTATAAGTCTGAAAGTGAAAACTAATCTTCAACCATCGTGACTTTTATCATCTTTATATCTTCAGCGGGTCTGTCCTGTGCTCCCGTTTTTGTCTTGCCGATTTTCTCGACTACGTCCATACCTTCGACAACTTCACCGAATATCGCATGTTTGCCGTCAAGGTGCGGTGTCGGCGCAAGTGTTATAAAGAACTGCGATGTGCCCGTGTTTGGTCCCGCATTTGCCATTGAAAGTATTCCTTTTTTACTGTGCTTTAATCCCTGTCCGAATTCATCGGGAATTGTCGTTCCCGAGCCGCCGCGTCCTGTGCCTGTCGGGTCGCCGCCCTGTATCATGAATCCGTCAATTACTCTGTGGAAAATAATACCGTCATAGAATCCTTTTTCTACCAGTGAACGGAAGTTATCCGTCGTGATGGGTGCTTCTTTACTGAAAAGTTTAATCTTAAACGTTCCCAGATTTGTTTCTACTTTTACAAAGTCCAATTTGTTCTCGTCCTTTTTAGTTAATGAATCCCGCTTATCGGCAGGAGTTTCTTTCTTAGCGTCCTGCTGAGTTGTTTGTTTCTGTACCTGTGTGTTCTTGTTAGCATCCGTCTTAGGTTCGTCTTTTTTACCGCATCCGAACAGCATAACCGATGCCGTCAGCATCACAACAAGCATTGAAAAGAATTTGTTTGCCATTTTGTATCTCCTGATTTGTTTGTAAGTATTTTTAATGTTAAAACTGATTTAAAAATCTGATGTCATTTTCATAGAACATTCTTATATCCGGAATACCGTGTCTTATCATCAGCGTGCGCTCTATACCCATTCCGAATGCATAACCCGTATATTCTTCAGTGTCGAGTCCCACCATCTCAAATACGTTCGGGTCAACCATTCCGCATCCGAGTATCTCCAGCCAGCCCGTGTACTTGCATATTCTGCACCCTTTCCCCTTACACAGATAACATTCAACGTCCATTTCCGCCGACGGCTCCGTGAACGGAAAAAAGCTCGGTCTGAGACGCGTCTTTAAATTTTTGCCGAAAAATTCTTTGGCAAAGTAATCCAGCGTTCCTTTAAGTTCCCCGAACGTCACGTTTTTATCAACATACAATCCCTCAACCTGATGAAACATCGCAAGCGAGCGTGAACTGATGGATTCGTTTCTGTAGCACTTTCCGGGAACGATTACCCTTACAGGCGGTTTATGCTGTTCCAGTACCCTTATCTGTCCGGGTGATGTGTGCGTGCGCAGAAGGTATCTTTTGTCTTTTCCCTTACTGTCAAGATAAAAAGTGTCCTGCATATCACGCGAGGGATGGTAATCAGGCGTATTCAAAGCGTCAAAGTTGTGATATTCATCCTCGATTTCCTGTCCTTCGTAAGTTTTGAATCCGATTCTCTCGAAAATTTTTGTGAT
>JAPLFI010000455.1 GCA_026390755.1 Ignavibacteriota bacterium | reverse complement strand
TTTCTGAGGACCTTTCTAAAGACTTTTCTAAGGACTTTTCTAAGGACTTTTCTAAGGACTTTTCGGAAGACTTTTCTAAGGACTTTTCGGAAGACTTTTCTAGGGACTTTTCGGAAGACTTTTCTAGGGACTTTTCGGAAGACTTTTCGGAAGACCTTTCTAAGGACTTTTCTGACGGAAAAATTTCAGAAAAGATTTTATATGGGAATGTGCCGTCTGTGCCGTCTGTTCCTGAAGTTTTATTCGAAAACATTGAATCCGGTGTGAAAGATAATAATTATGATTCACAATCAAAAAATCCGTATAATAACGATAACAGTGTAATAAACCTTATTGATGTACCTGATGGCGATGTTGAAGATGAGCGGGAAGATTCATTCCGGAATTTTGATGATATTCAGATTTCCGGCGAAAAAAAACGTGTACCATTCGGGATAAAATTCTTTACATTTCTTTTTATTGCCGCAATTATCGCAGGAATCATTTTTCTGTTAAATACCGGCAAGACGGAATCTGCCGATGCTAAAGTACGGCAAAAAGCAGGATTGGAAAAATTCTATAATAGTCTGAGCAATAATAATATAACTGAAAAAGATGACAATGTCTTTGAAGTTCTGCCGCTCGGAGTCACTAAGGCTGAAAACAGTTTTATTGATGTCAGGAATGACGTTATATACTTGTTAGGAACTGATGGTAAAATCACAATTAAGGAATCAATATGGAAAACAAAGAAAGGGGCGGCTAAAAGAATACAGCATCTTAAAAAATCAAAAGTGTTCGATGGAAAAAGCATAAAACTTGATGCCGCTCAGGATGCGGATACGGTGATCTACAGTATCTATATAAGCGATTATTTTTCCGTGCAGGAAGCGAATCAGAATATTACAAAATTTAATTCAAATGAATTGTAGTCCCGAATAATTTACTTTAATTATGATAGGCAAAAACTTTAATGAGTAAATAAAAAAATGTCCGATAAAAATAAACCGGTTAGCATTGACGATAAGATTCGGGAGATACAGGATCGGATAAAAGTTTTATATGAAAAACAAATTCCACTTTCCGTCAATCCTCCCGTTAAACCGGATTCTATATCAGAAATTATCAAAAAAAAAGCTGAGAACATAAATTATGAAATACAGCAGAGCAAGAGTTTAATCTCAGACGATAAAACAAGCGAAACCGGAAAAATTCTTGCAGAGACGCGCGAACAAGTTTCGCAGAACTATTCCGGGGATACAATAAGGGATAGTAAATCCGGTTTACAAAAGAGCGCCGGCTCTCAGTCTGGTAGAACCTTTTGGAGAAAAGCCGCAAGATGAAACAGACATAAATTCTGAAAATATATCTTCACAAAAAAGTTCTGCGACCGGGGATAAACTTCCTCAACAGCTTTTCGATTCTTTTTACAATGAAAAAACTGATAAAATCAAACAGGATAATGTCATCAAAGAACGGCTTGAGAAAATGGAAGATCATATTAATCAGATAAAAGACGGGCTTTCGTCATTTGACACTGAAACTTCAGAGCCTACTGCTCCTTTTTCTTCTGACAAAGAGAAAATTATTGAACAATATGACACAATAGTTGATAAAATTCCTGCTGATAAGGAAGTCATTGATAAAAAGATTACTTATAAGCACGGACCGATTATGTTAAGACCAAAAGAGAAAAAAGCCGGACTCTTCAACGATGTTAATCTTACAGAGGACTATGAACTTGGTTTCAGGTTTTATCAGTTTGGATTCAAAACAGGATTTTTTAATGTTAAGCTCGACGAGCATGATGAATCTTCCCGAATAGCCACAGCCGAGTTTTTTCCTAATAGATTCTGGACATCAGTTAAACAACGTTCAAGATGGGTTGCAGGAATCGTATTCCAGAACTGGGCTGCGCATAAATGGAAAGGCAGTATTGCTACAAAATATTTTCTGTTCCGCGACAGAAAATCATTTTTCAGCTTTTTTGGCGCTTTTCTGTCCAATATTCTGCTGATTTATTTGATTGTATCACTGATTCTCAAAGCCCTCGGATATTATAATATGTATTCACTTGTAGGACACAGTTCTGTTTTATGGTATCTGATGATTGCTAATCTTATTTTTATGGTTTCGAGGCTTTCTCATAGATTTATTTTCACATACAACTGGTATGGTCTGGGATATGCGTTTTTTAGTCTGTTCAGACTGCCGCTTGATACGGTAATTAACTTTTTTGCAATCGCAAGGTCTATGAGCGTTTACAGGAATACGAAATCGCAGAAAAAAGTCGTCTGGGATTCGACAAGCCACTATTAAAATTTAAACATGAAATAATGATAATTGATAAAAACAAAATTGGGAATAAGAAAGTTATTTTAATAATTCTTGGAACGAGACCCGAAATTATAAAACTTTTTGTTCTTTACAGATTGCTGAAAAACTCCGCAGAGTTTTATCCTGTATTCTATAATTCTGCTCAGCAGAAAATATCTAATGATATTCTCTCTTACCTTGACCTCGAATTTGATGTTAGTGCTGAAGAAATTTTAAACCGTTCGGCGGATCTCGACCTCTTTATTTCACATTTGATGAAAGACCTTAACAGGCAGTTCGTACAAGGTGAATCGGGATTAACAGTTAAGGATATCTCGGGAATTGCCGTACAGGGGGATACTGTTTCGGCTTATTGCGGTACCGCCTGGGGTTTCCTGAACGAGATACCGGTGTTTCACGTCGAAGCCGGATTAAGAACTTTTGACCATCAGAATCCTTTCCCTGAGGAATTCTTCAGGGAATCAATCAGCAGGTCTTCTGCATTGAACTTCTGTCCCACGCAAATCAGTTTCAATAACCTGAAAAGGGAAGGTATCAACACTAAGAAATCTTTCATTACCGGCAATACTATAAATGACGCAATAATTACTTTGATGAATGAAAATAAGATCAAAGATTACGATAAAAATGATTTTATTCTCAGCACACTCCACAGAAGGGAAAATTGGGATAAAGTAGCGGATTACTCGCGTATTCT
>JAPLFI010000121.1 GCA_026390755.1 Ignavibacteriota bacterium | reverse complement strand
CGTGTATATTCCTGCAAAGCCCTTTATGCGCCGGAAGGCGGTGACCCATTTCCCATCGGAATTCTTTTGCTATTTTCATAATGATACTTTAAACCTCGCGTCTAAAATTCTGCAATCTTTTTTATCAGGCGTGAATACGAACGGATTCAGGTCAATTTCAGTGAACATCGGGAAATCCGTAACGAGCTGAGAGAGTTTCAGAATACTTTCTTCAATGAAATCTATATTAACACCGGATGCGCCGCGAACGCCTTTCAGTATTTCATAAGACCGAATGCCGCGTATAAGCGATTTAGCGTCAACATTTGTCAGCGGAGCAATTTTAAATTTCACGTCTTTGAACACTTCTACGAACACTCCGCCAAGCCCGAACATAAGAAGATGCCCTGCTTTCGGGTCACGCACTGCTCCAAGTATTGTTTCCACGGAATTCCCGCGTTTTACAAACGGCTGTATTATAAATCCTTCGCATTTATCCGCAATGTTACGTTCCGTCAGTCCTTTTATTATTTTATTTTCTGCTATGAATAGTTCGTCGTCGTTTTTAATATCAAGCACGACTCCGCCTATATCGGATTTATGAACAAGCTCGCGTCCATAAACTTTTATCACGACGGGATATCCGAGTTCGTTAGCAGAATATATTGACTGTTGAACGTTAGTAGCAATTTTTGTCTCTACAATCGGCATTTTGTATGCTTGCAGTATTTCATAAACTTCATCGAACTGAAGATAGAAGTCCCCTTTTTGTTTATACCGCTCGAGTATTGCCGCAACGCCCTTTTCATTTATATTGAACAATTTCACTTTACCGTCAGGCGCGTTTTTCCATTCCTTATATTTAAGCATCTGTCCAATCACCCATGCGGCTTTTTCGGGATTGTTGAAAAGCGGAGGATGCCCGGCTACGCGTTTTGCAAGTTTCGGAATAATTTCATCCTGAGACATAAGAACTACGATTGCCGTCTTGCCTGATTTCATTGCGGCGCGGCAGATATACTCGCCGATTTCAACCGTATCCATCATTAAAGGAGGTCCGAGTATAAGAACAGCGGCATCAATATTTTTATCGGCGAGAAGGATTTCAGTCGCCTTGCCGTAAATTTCCGCCGTAGCGGAGGGAAGCAGGTCAACCGGATTATTAACCGACGCTTCGGGAACTGTAATTTCACGGAGTTTCGACACCGTTTTTTCCGTAAGTTCAGGCACTTCAAGACCTGCCGCGGCGGCTTCGTCAACCGTAAGAATAGCCGGTCCGCCTGCATTAGTAAGAATTCCAAGCCGATTTCCAGCAGGAAGCTTCGCGCGGTCGAATGCCTTGGCGAGTGCAAACATATCCTCAACGGTGTTTACACGTATAACCCCAGACTGTTCAAAAAGCGCAGAGGCAACAGTATCAGCACTTGCCAGAGCTCCTGTATGAGAGGATGCCGCACGCATTCCCGCCGATGTTTTTGCCGCCTTTATGGCGATTACCGGTTTATGTTTTGTAATGCTCTTAACGATTTTCAGGAATTCCGCCGGATTGCTGAATGATTCAAGGTACGTGGTTATTACCTTGACGTCTTCATTATCCCGCCAATATTCCATAAGCGTATTTTCCGAAACGTCTGCTTTATTGCCTATGCTGACAAACTGAGAAATACCGATATCGTTCTGCTCAATGATTTTCAGGACTGCGGCACCGAGCGCGCCGCTCTGCGATACAAATCCGATACCGCCCGGATGAGGAGTACCCTGAATGAATGTACCGTTCATACCGATTTCGGGTTTAGTATTAACAATACCCATGCAATTAGGTCCCACAAGCCGCATCTTATACTTTTCTATCTTAGCAAGCAGCTCGGCTTCGAGCGTCACACCCTCGTCACCGGTTTCTTTGAAACCTGCCGTTATTACAATTACCGATTTAATTTTCTTCTTCGCGCATTCATCAATTACCGGAAGCACAAATTGCTTTGCCGTCATAATTACGGCAAGGTCAATCTCATCCTTGATTTCGAGAAGGTTTTTATACGCCTTTATGCTGTGTACGGCGTCTGCTTTCGGGTTTACGGGGAAAATTTTTCCTGCATAGCCGAATTTGATGAGATTTCCGAGAAGTTCATAACCGAGAGTGCCTTTCTTTGTTGATGCACCGACGATTGCTATTGCGCGGGGATAAAAAAACTTTGTCAGGTCTGAATTCATATATTTAATAAGGATTTGAAATATTCACATAATTTGTAAATTATGGAATTTAATGCATTAATGAAATTCAATAGAACGGTATAGAATCATATCGGGTTTTTATTTTTTCTCAAAAATGTTTATATTAAAAGTGAGTTTACGAAAACATTTTTTTATAAGGAAATCTTGAAGATACTTATCTATTTTATTTTACTGACAGAATTTGCAATTGCGCAGGTTAATACCGACAGCCTGGTACGTGTTACATCTGGAATGAAACAGGATTCTGCCAGAGTTAACAATATGCTTCTCATAGCTGACTTGATGATGAACAGTCCCGCACAGGCTTTACAATTCGCCGAAGACGCATTGAAGATTTCGAGAGAGATAAATTTTAATGAGGGAATACTTAACGGCTTACACAAGGCGGGAATAATATCGAAAATTCTCAGTGACTATCCGAAGTCATATAATTATCTCTATGAAGAACTTGCAATGAGGGAAAGCAGTGAGCCGAATGATAAAATCAGTCTTGGGAATTGTTTTACCGCCCTGGGAGAAACCAAAAGAGCAACGCGGGATGATGAAATAAAATATGATAAAGGAAGAAACGAAGCTTTTAACAGGCTTGCCGCCGTAAATTTTGAAGCCGCAGTAAATAACAGCGATAATAACAACAATAGTATTAAAGATTCTTCTGCTTTAATTAAATGCATTAATTATGCAGAACAATCACTGGAACTCTCCGGGAAACTGAACGATAAGAAGTTAATGGAGAGTTCGCTTGAAATTCTCGGCGCCGCATATACAAATTTTCGTAAATTTAACACAGCAAGAGAGTATCTGTTCAAAGCACTTGAATCTGTTAAATCCGACAGCATGGATTATGAAATATCCCTTATTTACGTCGTTATAGCTTCCAGTTATTTCTGGGATAATAAATTAGACGCGGCAATAACGTACGGAATAGAAGCATATAAGTCGGCAGTAAAATTCGGAATTAAAGTGTATAAACTCGAAGCCGTCAGAATTATAAAAGAAATTTATATCCGAAGAGGTGATTACAAAGAATCTTATAACTATTTACTGCAGGAATATGTTTTAAGGCAGGAAATGTTTAATGAAGATAAAGCATCGCAGATTTCGCTGATACAGACTAAATATGAGAATGAAAAATTAGAGCATATATACGCCGAAAAAAGGGTTGATTTGTTCAGGTTAATTCTTCTTCTGTCCCTGGTTTTGCTGATTATTTCGTTTACGGCGATGGCATATTTTTATAAGCACCGCTCGCAGAAAAAGGTGAACGCTGAATTAAGTGATTTGAACAGGATCGTTACTGAGCAGAAGAATAAACTTACGGAGCTTAACTTCTCAAAAGACAGGTTTTTTTCGATTGTTGCGCACGACCTGCGTAATCCGTTTAATTCCCTACTCGGATTTTCCGAAGTTTTGCATGAAGAATTCGGTACGCTAAGCGAAGAAGAAAAGATAGAATATATCGGTTACATGCGTAAAGCATCTCAAAATGTTTATAAACTCATTGATAATCTTCTTCAGTGGTCAAGGCTTCAGTTAGGAAAAATAGAATTAGAGCCGGCAAGATTTGACCTGTTTGATGTTGCCGTCCATACTTCAACATTATTTAAAATGAACGCGCAGAAAAAGAAGATTGAAATCATTAATGAAATACCGGCAAACTCATTCGTTTTTGCCGACAGAAATATGATTAACACAGTTTTCAGAAATTTTATTTCGAACGCGATAAAATTTACGAATGCGGGCGGGAAAATAATTCTGTCCTGCGATAAAAGAGAAAATGAAATTATAGTATCTGTAAAAGATACGGGAACCGGTATTAATCCCAAAGACATCGAAAAATTATTCCGCATAGACATACATTATTCAAACAAAGGCACTGAGGATGAGGAAGGAACAGGACTGGGACTTGTTATATGCAAAGAGATGATTGATAAGCACGGCGGCAGAATATGGGCGGAAAGCCCTGAGAGCGGAGGAAGTTGTTTTAATTTTTCAATCCCGTATAATAAACAATAAACCGGCACAAATGACATACTAATTTGTCATCCGTGCCGATTTATTCCGAACGGGTGATTTTTACAAAGAAACTAATCAGAAAGTATAACTCATGTACAGACGCTGTTCGCTTGTCCGTTTACTGTAATCATCAACAACTCCCTCGAAAGTTCCTGAGCGGTGAAAGAAAATATATTCTGCTCCTATACCGATTCCCCTATAGATGAGAACATTGAGCTTCGGGTTTACCAAACCGACTGTATGATTACCGGGAGCGCCGTTAACTGTTTTCAGGAAATAGACCTTATATTCAAGTCCGAGTTTAGCCGGACCATATTCGACAGTAGCTTCGAGCATTGTTTTATTACCAACCATCCAGTCGTAATTTCTGTATTCACCCGCCGTATAAATTGAATTCAAAGCCGCTATGGCAACGAAATTTGTGTGGAACTCTGTAAAAAACTTCCATTTCTTATTTACAGGCGAAATATAAATAAATCCGGGTCCGAAACTCTGAAGCCCCATTGTTAAAAGCTGGTTATCGTAATAATCATAGTCCTGGAATACTCCGAGAATAAAGCGGCTTTTGGGATTGGAAATAACATTCTTCCCGTACAGCAATCCGTACGAATAAATCCATACCGAAGGCAGATCTCCTTTGCGAGTATCAAAACCAGCTTTGAACCTGAAATTATCCCACGGCTTGAAAGTTTTATAAGCGAAAGGATCACCGTACCAGAAATTAAACTCGAACATAAAATGGTGTTTCTCAAATTTTATCTGTTCATTCGGGTTAATACCCGCGTAACCAAGACGGATTTCGCTGTAAACAGGAACTACATCGTAAACATTCTTGGGCGTTACACGCCACATATCTCCCCTGAAAAGACGGTTTAATCCTC
>JAPLFI010000420.1 GCA_026390755.1 Ignavibacteriota bacterium | reverse complement strand
TAAAAAAACAATATTGAGTAAGCTTAATCCACTGCAAAAGCTTGTTTACCTTGGATTGAAAATTCTTGTAATTCCGATAATGGTTTTATCGGGTCTCTTATACATGAACTACAGATATCCGCATCAAGCCGGCATTGAGGGTTTACGCATCGGTTCACTCGAACCTATAGCAATTATACATACAATCGGAGCATTTATGCTACTGGCGTTTATCATCGTTCATCTTTATTTAATAACAACAGGTGGTACAATTACTTCCAACCTGAAAGCTATGATAACAGGCTTTGAAGATATTGAAGATCATAAAACAGAAAATGAAAATACAGAAGATATCGGAAATATTAGAACTCAGGATAGCATTACATAATTCGAAAACGTATAAAACAAATAATTTATTAAGTACAATTTAATTTATATGAGCGAAACAAAATACATGAACCCGTACCTTGCAGGTTTTTTGCTCGGTTTATTACTCCTCGTTACCGTTTTTATTACCGGCAGAGGTCTTGGGGCAAGCGGCGCTGTGAAAAGCGGTGTGGTTGCTATAGTAAATACTATTGCACCGTCACATACAGACAATACACATTTCTATAAGGAGTATTTCGAAGAGCATTCGGGTAATCCTTTGAAAAGCTGGCTTGTTTTCGAGGTTATAGGAGTGGTTATAGGCGCTTTTATATCCGGTCTGATTTCAAACAGACTCAAATTTACATTAGAGCACTCTCCAAAAATTACTAATAATATAAGAATTATTACCGCTTTGCTCGGAGGAGCCTTGTTCGGATTTGGAGCGCAATTGGGTAGAGGCTGTACAAGCGGAGCGGCATTAAGTGGTATGGGAGTACTATCAGCAGGAGGTATAATTACTATGCTCGCTATATTCGGCGGAGCTTATGCTTTTGCTTATTTTTTCAGAAAACTGTGGATATAATAAAAGGAGAATAAAATGGCACCATTGGTTCCTGATATAATCGGAAATGAATTAAATTTTATTGTTGCAATACTTATAGGTATCGCATTTGGTTTTATTTTAGAACAAGCTGGTTTCTCTACTTCAAAGAAACTTGTCGGTTTATTTTACGGATACGACTTTACCGTTCTGAGAGTATTCTTTACCGCCGGGGTTACGGCTATGATAGGTGTAATAGCGCTCGGCCATTTTGGTATGCTTGACCTGAATCTGATTTATATAAATCCGACTTTTATCTGGTCTGCGATAGTCGGCGGGCTAATAATGGGACTTGGCTTTGTTGTCGGAGGATTTTGTCCGGGTACGAGCATTTGTGCGGCCGGTATCGGAAAGATTGACGCTATGATTTTTGTCGGCGGTTCTTTTCTTGGCGTATATGCTTTTGCCGAGGGTTATCCGTTGTTTGAAGGTCTTTATAAAGCAGGTAACTGGGGCTCACCAAGAATTTTTGAGATAATGGGAATGTCACAGGCATTATTTGCTTTCCTGCTCACATTTATGGCGGTTTTTGCCTTCATTGTTACGACAAAAATAGAGGAAAAAGTTTCAGGAAAAAAGAATCCTGAATTTCTGCCTGTAAAATTATATGCAAGCCTTGCCGTTATTGCTGTACTGATAGGAATTTCAGCATTCGTATTACCTAACAGGCAGGAATATATTATTAATCAGGCTTCGAATGATACAAAATTGTCTTCATTTAATCCGGGAATTATGACTATTGATGAACTTGCATTCAGAATACTAGATGAGGATCAGAAGATACAGATAATTGATTTTCGTACTCCTGAGCAATTCAAAGAAATTAATTTACCTAATTCGGTAAATTTATCTATTGAGAGCATGTTTACAAAAGATGCTATTCAGATGCTGTTGACAAATCATAAAAAAAGAGTTTTCGTTGCTGATGATGAAGTTACAGAAAAAAAAGCCGCTTTTATCGCCGAAAAACTTGGATTTGACGAAATATATATCGTTCCCGGAGGATTAAATAGTTTTAAAGATAATATACTAAATTTTAAACCGTCTGCAACGGTAAACTCTAAACAAGAGGCTGACACTTACACATTCAGGGAAAAAGCAAGTAAAATAATTCCGAAAATAATTGAAGAAAACAAACTTAAACAAACGCCTGTTAAGAAAGAAACAAAAAGAACATTAGGCGGATGTTAGAATTATTTCTGAGATTTATACAAACAGGTCAAAAGTTAAATATAAAAAATAAAAGAGAATAATAATTATGAAAATGGAAATATTTTTTGAAGACGGTAAAAAAGTAAATGCGGATTTTAACGGTCACATAATAAAAACTGACCAGCCGATTCAGGCAGGCGGTGGCGGTACTGCTCCTGCACCGTTTGATCTTTTTCTCGCTTCAATCGGCACCTGCGCGGGGATTTATGTTAAATTTTTCTGCGACCAGAGGGGAATTCCAACGGATAAAATCAGGATTATTCAGACAATGGAATACAATCAGGAAACACGTTTAATCGGCAGTATAAAGCTGGAGATTAAACTGCCTGCTGATTTTCCGGAAAAATACAAAGACGCGGTTATAAACTCGGCTAATTTATGTACCGTTAAGAAACATCTGTTGAATGCTCCTGAAATTAAAGTTACGGCAGTTCTGAATTAGCTGAAATTCTATTTAATAAGAAAAGCAACACATACCGGCTGTGTAATTTAAGTTGAACAGCCGGCTGTATAATTGATAATTAATTCTTTTGTTTCAGGAGAATATCGTTTATTGCCTTAACAAAGCCTTCTCTTTGCATAGCGCCGGCGGACATCTGGGGCTGTCCTGACTCAGGAATAAACAGTATTGAAGGGATACTCCTTATACCGAATACAGATGCAAGTTCCTGCTCCGTTTCGGTGTCAACTTTATAAATATTTATTTTTCCGTCATATTCCTTTGAGAGCTCTTCCAGTACAGGCGCTACCATTTT
>JAPLFI010000545.1 GCA_026390755.1 Ignavibacteriota bacterium | reverse complement strand
TGAAAAAGAAAAACATTGCCTGGATTTACACGTTAATAATATCGGGATGTGTATTAATTCTTAATCTTAGTTGCAAGAGCGATAATATCATTTCATCCACTCAGCAAATCGCGAATCAGCTGCTGATTGATAAAATGAAGTTTGTAACGGATTCCATCGTTCAGAATTCCCGCGTTCCTGGTATTGTTGCACTCGTCGTTGATAATGTTAGAGGAATAGACTGGCTTTATACATCCGGCGTTAGTAATATTCCCGCAAGTTTACCGATGAATGGAAGTTATACTTTCAGAATCGGAAGCAATACAAAAACAATGACAGGCACTGTACTGCTGCAGCTGGTTGACGAAGGAAAACTTGCGCTTAACGATAAACTGTCAAAATATTTCCCTGCCTTTCCGAAATCGGACAGCATAACGATTGCAATGCTCTGCAAAATGACAAGCGGTATTTTCAACTACACCGACGATGTTGATTTCTGGAATACGATTACAGTCAGTAATCCATCTAAAGTATGGTTACCGCAGGAACTGCTTGATGTGGGTTTTTCTCATAATTTCAATTTCCCGCCGGGTACCGGCTGGAGCTATTCAAATACAAATACAATCATTCTGGGTATGATTATTGAAAAACTGACCGGCAATACATTGCAGTCAGAAATTAACAATCGCATCATTCAGCCCCTGCAGTTGAGCAATACCGGCTTTTTAACATCCGGAAGAGATTTACCTGGTACGCACGGACGGGGTTATTACAGCGGTGAATATGAAGAGAATAATGATATGACCGAAGTTATGGATGTTTCGTGGGGATGGGCAGCCGGGTCAGCCTATTCTGTGCCGCGTGAATTGCGAAAATATTCGGAGAGGCTGGTAGGTGGGGGATTCCTTTCAGATTCGCTTCAGCAAAAAAGACTTAATGATATGCAGGCAATAACTCCTGATATAAATTACGGTTTATGTCTGGCGCGAAGAGGTTCCTTCTATGGTCACAACGGCGGAATGCCGGGCTTTACTTCAACTATGTACCACAGCAATAATAAAAATTGTACCGTTATTATCTATTTCAATTGTGATCTGGTAGCACCGGTTCCCATAGTCCCCGATATGCTGTTTATGAGGTTTATGAATATTTTATATGGTATAGACTATTAAGGTTGCATGCTTCGGCGGCAAAACCGGAAAAATCACTTGTCTGAATGAAAATAATATTTTTTATTGTTTATTAAATTAAAAATGAATTATTTATCTTAAATAATAATTTGTTGCGGTAAATATTCCGTGGTATCGGGCGCGAAAAAGCACTTAAGGGGAATTTTAACATAATTTAACATAAACAAAATGAAAAGAAAAGTTTTACTGTCTGTTGTTCTTGCTCTTATTCTTAATTCTTCAATTTTTATTAATAATTCCGTCAGCCAATGGCTGCAGACGAATGGTCCTTACGGGGGAGATGTGAGATGTCTTGCCGTATCCGGAACAAACCTCTTTGCTGGGATTAACGGCGGCGGAGCTTTATTATCAACGAATAACGGCGCAAACTGGACTGCCGTTAATAACGGATTAACGAATCAATATGTTTTTGCATTAGCAGTTTCCGGAACAAACATCTTTGCAGGAGCAAGCGGCGGAGTATTTTTATCAACAAATAACGGCTCAAGCTGGACTTCGGTTAATAACGGATTAACATATCCGTCTGTTCGTTCGCTTGCAGTTTCAGGAACAAGACTCTTTGCGGGAACTAATGGCGGCGGTATATTTTTAACGGGCAATAACGGCACAAACTGGACTGCGGTTAATAACGGATTAACAAATCTAACTGTTCGCTCACTTGCGGTTTCAGGCACAAATGTCTTTGCAGGGACTTTAGGCGGCGGGGCATTTTTATCAACAAATAACGGCACAAACTGGACTGCCGTCAACAGCGGATTAACGAATCAAAATGTTAATGCCCTCGCAGTTTCCGGAACAAGACTTTTTGCAGGAACTAATGGCGGAGTGTTTTTATCAATAAATAACGGCACAAGCTGGACTGCCGTCAATACCGGATTAACAAGTCAAGCTGTTAATGCTCTTGCAGTTTCGGGAACAAACCTATTTGCGGGAACCGGGGGCGGAGTATTTTTATCAATAAACAACGGCACAAGCTGGACTGCGGTTAATACCGGATTAACGAATCAAACTGTTTATGCACTTGCAGTTTCGGGAACAAACCTCTTTGCAGGAACCGTGGGCGGAGGTGTGTTTTTATCAATAAACAACGGCACAAACTGGACTGCGGTAAATGACGGATTAACGAGTCAAAATGTTAATGAATTCGCATTTTTAGGTACAAACCTTTTTGCCGGAACTGAAAGCGGTGTATTATTATCAACAAACAACGGCACAAACTGGACTGCGGTCAATAGCGGATTAACGACTCAACAGGTTAAGGCACTTGCTGTTTCAGGAACAAACCTTTTTGCAGGGACTGCCGGCAGCGGCGGAATATTTTTATCAACAAATAACGGTAGCAACTGGACTGCGGTTAATAGCGGATTTACGGGTCAAAGTGTTAAGGCATTTGCAGTTTCGGGAACAAAACTCTTTGCAGGAGCTTATTTTGGCGGAGTATTTTTATCAACAAATAACGGTAGCAACTGGACTGCCGTAATTAGCGGATTAACGAGTACGTATGTTAATGCACTTGCTGTTTCAGGAGTAAACCTCTTTGCGGGAACTGACGGAGGAGTATTTTTATCGGCTAATAACGGCACAAGCTGGACTGAGAAAAATAACGGATTACCAAATACAGGTGTTGATGCGATTGCTGTTTTGGGAACAAACATATTTGCGGGAACTGAAGGAGGAGTATTTTTATCAACAAATAACGGTACGAACTGGACTGCCGTCAATAACGGATTAACGAATCCGATTATCAATACATTGACTGTTAAAGGAACGGACATATTTGCGGGTACTGTCGGCGGAGTATTTTTGTCAACAAATAACGGAACGAACTGGTTAAATAAAAACCAGGGATTCAGTATTATTCCAATGGTTTACTCATTAATAATTGTAAACAATTACGTCTTTGCAGGAACCGTTTGCTATTCCGCCTGGCGCCGCTCTTACACGGAAATCATAGGCATACAAAATATCAGCACCGATTTGCCGTCGTCTTTTTCATTAAGCCAGAATTATCCAAACCCGTTTAATCCGACTACCAATGTTAAATTTTCAATGTGCAATGTTCAGTTCGTAACATTAAAAGTTTATGATATGCTTGGCAGCGAAATTGCAACACTTGTAAATGAAAAACTTGCTCCCGGCAGTTACGAAGTAACTTTCAACGGAATGAACTATCCATCCGGAGTGTATTTCTACAGATTGACTACTGATAATTTCTCTGATACAAAACGTATGTTGTTAGTAAAATAAATCGTAACTACTCAGCGGACATGAAAAAAAACACGGAGACACAGAGAAAACAAGTTTTAAGTTTTTCACTCAACACTTAACACTCAACACTTAACACTTAACACTTAACACTTAACACTTATTTGAATACCATGGAAAAAGGTAACAAATCAGAAACCGTAAGCCCGCGCCAAAAGGCAGAAGAACTGCTGAAAATGAAGCCTCGGGAAATAGTTTCACAGCTATCTGATGTTGATATACTGAAGCTTATTCACGAGCTTGATGTGCATCAGTTAGAGCTTGAAATTCAAAAGGATGAACTCTTACTCGCAAAAAAGCAGATAGAAACCGAAATCGAAAAATACGCTGACTTATACGATTTTGCCCCAGCGGGTTATTTTACACTTTCCAGAGAAGGTAAAATCATCGAGCTGAACCTAAGCGGAGCGCAACTGCTCGGCAAAGAACGTTCGATATTAAAAAATTGTAATTTTAGTTTTTTTGTTTCCGGGGATACACGGCATATATTTGATGATTTTTTAAAGGAATTATTTGACAGTAAAACAAAAAGAAAACGTGATGTGATAATTTCTTCGAATGACAGCTTATCAATGCATGTCCATCTGTCCGGCATTGCAACCGCGAATGGAGATCAGTGTCATGTAACTGCGGTTGATATCACCGAGCACAAGCTTGCGGAAACAGCTCTGCTGTCAAAGACAGCTTTACTTGAGTCACAGACAAATGCTACTATAGACGGGATTCTGGTGATAGACGAGAATCAGAAGCGTGTATTAATCAATAGGCGAATAATTGAGCTGTTCGATGTTCCCAGCCATATTTTAGACGATGAGGATGATACCTTATTGCTCCATTATGTTGTCGGTTTGACCAAATATCCGGAAAAATTTCTGGAAAAAGTCTTATACCTCTATGAACATCAGAATGAAACAAGCCGTGACGAGATTGAATTCAGAAGCGGAATGGTACTTGACAGGTATTCTGCACCTGTTTTGGGCAAGGACGGAAAAAACTACGGTAGGACCTGGACATTCCGAGACATCACCGATCGCAAACAGGCAGAGGAAAAACTGAAAACCGCTTTGCTTAAAGCCGAAGCAAGCGATAAGCTGAAAACAGCATTTATAAACAACATTTCACACGAAGTGCGCACTCCGATAAACGGTATTCTCGGCTTCGGGCAATTTATGCTCGACCCGAATCTTTCTCAGGAAGAAAAAGAACTTTACTTCGGAATACTGGATAAAAGCACTCACAGGCTGATCAGCACTATCACCGGCATTATGGATATATCCCTGATTGTCTCCGGCAGTATGAAGGTTCATAAAAAAACATTTTACGTTAAACAGTTTTTGGAAGAAATTCGCCTGAGTGCAGGGAAACAATGTGCTGAAAAAAACCTGCCCTTATGTTTGGATATTCCTGAAGAGAATCTGGAAATTCATACCGATGAAGGGTTACTCGGAAAAACGCTCTTACATTTGCTGAGTAATGCCGTGAAATTTACTCATACCGGAAGCATAACTTTTGGCTATACCGTCGGGAGTAATATTTTGAGATTTTTTGTCAGTGATACCGGCGTTGGAATAAAACCTGAAACCCGGGATAAGATTTTCGGGATTTTTATGCAGGAAGATACATCGGATACAAGAGGATACGAAGGCTGTGGATTGGGTTTATCTATCGCCAGGGGAATGGTGGAATTGCTCGGCGGTGAAATCGGTTTCGAATCTGTTAAAGGAAAGGGTTCAACATTTTTCTTTACAATTCCGTCATCCGCCGCGGACACTCCGTTGCCCGCCGCAGAAATACCGTCATCCGCCGCGGACACTCCGTTGCCCGCCGCAGAAATTCAACCCGTAATGCTGATAGTCGAAGATGATGAAACTTGCTATGCTTATATAAAAGCCATATTAAAGAATTCTTCGGTTGAATTATTGAGCGCCGTAACAGGCAATGAAGCAGTGAAAAAATGCCTTGAACGTACTGATATATCCCTGATTCTGATGGATTTGAAAATGCCGGACATGAACGGATTAGAAGCTACTAAACTTATAAAATCTTTCAGGAAAAACCTTCCTGT
>JAPLFI010000380.1 GCA_026390755.1 Ignavibacteriota bacterium | reverse complement strand
TTCCTCAATCCAAACGGAAGTAATACCGTAAATGGATTTGATTTTCTCCGGATCATCCATACCGGCAGAAATGAATGAATTACCATTGAGCTTGCAAATAATAGTTAAATCAGACTCACGGATATAGAAGAACTCATTCAGATTTGCATTATCAATAAGACTTTTGAGCAGGCTGAACTGGGAACCGCGGATTGTGCGGGCAACTTTACGGATTAAAAGGAATTTATGATTAGTTTCTTTAAGACAGCGAATCAGGAGCTTCTGCGCGGCAAAAACAGACTTGCCGGAGCCGGCACCGCCATATAGAAGTAAATAGCGGCAAGAATTATTAAGGAAAGGAATATATACATCATTAAAAGAAGATAGAGGAATGTTGAAAGAAATATTTTGATTAAAAACCTGCACATTTACTGATAATAATCTTTAACGAGTAACTTCAAATGGTTATATAAAAGACGTTTATTATTTTTTTCTTTAATTTCCTTGAGTTTTTTGAACGAAGGGTGCGAATGATTAAAACCAATTTGATTGAGAAAGATAATTTCGAATTCTTTAGTCTGGATGTCATAAAACCTGTCGAGTTCGATAACATCCGTGATATCCGAAAGAGGAGTAAGGCATAAATTTTTAGGCGAATTATTGCAACGGTCTTTATCCTTATGCACTATTAAGAATCTATCCGGATTTATTTTAAAAAATGCAGATGCAACGAGCTTATGACAATGTAAACCGAAACGGTTAGTATCTTTGATAATGAAAGTCATCAAATATTTTGAATAAGGATAGCGGATTTCACTTAATTGCTTATAGGTTTTATAAACGAAAGAATATATTCTACCGTCTTTACCGGCGAAATAATTCGGAAATCCGGGAATGACTTTATAAAAATTTTCATTCTTCATTTAGCGTCATGTTTCATTTTGCTTTGCGCTTTATTTCGACTTTTCGTTTCATTTAACTTGGCGTTTCATTTCAACTTTGCGCTTCATTTCGACTTGGCGTTTCATTTCAATAGAATTAATAATAAACACCATATTGCCGAAACTACGCCGGATGTAATTAAAATGGTTGATAAATAATCCGGTTTATTATTGGCAACATGGCTGAGAGAATCGAGCAAGTTTAAATAACGACGGTTTTCCTTGTAAAGTGATTCGAAGTCATTAGAAAGGCGCTCGGATATTTTTAGCTGTACCTGATAAGATTCTTTATAAAAAATGCCTTTATTGACTGCGTCACCGATTATGCGGAGCGTGTCCTGACGTGTCATTGGAATCGGCTGCTCTTCGACCGGATGAATCTGAGAGCAAAGCTCTTGAGCGATTAAAAATATAAGGCAAAACGAGAGAATCAGGTATAGAATGAAAATAACGGGATTCTTTTTCATAATTGTTTTTGATTAAAGTTTTTTGATTTTCATAGACTTTTAAAGTTTCGTGATGTGAATAATAAAACCGTTCGAGAGTATCGCGGATGATAAGGAAATCCCGTGTGGCTGATTTTTTGAGATTGTAGCCGACGACGAGACCGATGATCATGATTATTACGGCTGATAAAAGGATTTGTTTATAGTTTATATTAATCATTTTTTTAAGTGTTAAGAGTTAAAGAACAAGAGCAAAGAGCATGTGACACTGAGAACACAGAGGAAACACAGAGTTTCACTGAGAAAGAACTTTTGAGAATAAGAGCAAGAGCATTAGATACTGAGATTCCGAAACAAGTTCGGAATGACAAGGATGGAGCAGGA
>JAPLFI010000254.1 GCA_026390755.1 Ignavibacteriota bacterium | reverse complement strand
TATATTCTTCAATCGCCTGCAGGCGTCTAACGGCTGTCTGCGTCAGCCGTCCAGCAGGAGGAGAAATTAAGTAGGCATAAGCCTGCGCATCGCTCCTTCCCACGCGTCCGCGGAGCTGATACAATTCCGACAAGCCGTACATGTTCGCGTTGTTTATAACTATTGTATTAACATTCGGAATATCAAGCCCGGACTCTATTATCTTTGTGCAGAAAAGCACGTTTAATTTCTTCTCGATGAAGTCAACGATTACGTCTTCAAGCTCACCCGCCGACATCTGCCCGTGCCCAATTCCAATCTTCGCATAAGGGATGTATTTTTTCAGTTTATCAGCAAGGTCGTAAAGGTTCAGAATTTTATCGTTCACAAAGTAAACCTGACCGCTGCGTTCAAGTTCTTTTTTAATTACTCCCGTTATAGCATTCCAGTCGAAATTTATTATCTCAGTGATAATCGGCTTTCTGTTCTTCGGCGGAGTGTTGATTATAGAAAGGTCTCGTGCACCCAGAAGTGAAAAATTCAATGTTCTCGGAATCGGAGTTGCCGTTAATGTCAGCGTGTCAACATTCGGCTTTATGGCTCGGAGTTTTTCTTTTGCCTTTACTCCGAACCTCTGCTCCTCGTCAATCACCAGCATTCCGAGGTCTTTGAATTCAATATCCTTAGAAAGTAAACGGTGAGTGCCTATAAGAATATTAACTTTTCCTTCGGCGACCCTTGAAAGTATTTCCTTCTGCTGTTTAACGGACTGTATCCTTGAAATGCATTCCACTTCAACTGCGAATGCCGAGAGCCTGTCGCGGAATGTGTTGTAATGCTGTACTGCCAATATAGTTGTCGGTACGAGCACGGCAACCTGCTTATTGTCAAGCACGGCTTTGAACGCCGCCCTCACTGCCACTTCGGTCTTTCCGAATCCGACGTCTCCGCAGATAAGCCTGTCCATCGGCGTTTCCGACTGCATATCCTGCTTCACGTCTTCCGTAGAGGTTATCTGGTCGGCTGTGTCCTCATATATAAAGCTCGCTTCAAGCTCCCTCTGCCAGTGTGAATCAACCGAGAAAGCGAATCCGCGCTCCGATTTTCTTTTCGCATACAGCAGAATAAGATCGCGCGCTATATCCTTAACTTTCTTCTTTGCCCTGTCTTTTACCTTGTCCCATTCACCGCCGCCAAGACGCGTCAGTCGCGGCGCCGTGCCCTCGCTCGCCGAATATTTGTTTATAAGGTTTACGTAATTCAGATTCAGAAAAATTATATCACCTCCTGCATAAGAAAGCTTAACAACTTCCTGCTCATTCATACCAAACTTAATCTTTTTCAGTCCGGAGAATATTCCGACTCCGAAATCCCTGTGTACAACGTAATCTCCCTGCTTCAGTTCCTTTATTTCGTCAAACGTCAGACCGCGGAATTTCTTCCTCCGCTTTTTAACCTGCCTGAAATAACGCCCGAATACCTGATGCTCCGTATATACTAAAATTCCCGCATCGGGATATACAAATCCATCCTGAAGTGATTCGGGACTAAATATGATTTTATCCGATGCCTTTAAAAGTGTTTCATCTTCAATGAGTAAATTTTCTTCAAAATCCTCTATCAGGTTCTTAATACGGGATGACTGGTGTTCGTCAGAACTCAGTATATATGACTGAAATCCGTTATTGACAGAAGCGGAAATATTCCTGTAAAGGTCTTTGATGTTTGAATGCACGTCAGGCTGAACCGTCGAATTGAAATCAATGAGAAAATCCGTTTCCTCCGAAGACGGACGGAAAGCGCTGTTGAAAATGCAATTAAATTTTTCACGAAAGTTTTTTATATCGGCATCGCTCAGGATTTCTTTCTCATCAATAATTATCGCCGTGCCTTCGGTAATATAATCCCTGATTGTGGAAACTGCAAGAATATTTTCCTCATTTCCGAAAATGTTCTGCGACTCATCTTCATCCGCTTTCGTCAGATTGATCCCGATTGTGACTTCCTCGAGTCCTTTTATCGAGCGCTGTGTAGTAATATCAAATTCCCTTATGGATTCAATCGTCTCACCTAAGAACTCCAGCCTCAGCGGTGCATCGGAATGCTCGGGAAATAAATCAATAATTCCGCCTCTTACGGAGTAATCACCCACTTCTTCCACAAAATCTTTCTTGCGGTAATTATATTCATTCAATTGCTGAGTCAGTTCATCAAAAAGATATTCCTCGGTTTTTTTTAATTTCAGGAGTGAGCCGCTGTATTTCGACTTGGATATGACTTTCTTATCAAGGTCTGCGGCGCGAAGCAGAATTATAAAATCATTGCCAGAGGCAAGACTGTTAAGGGTTCGCGTGAACTCTTCGCCTTCTGTGTTTTTTTCGGATGAATATACCGAAACTGCGGAACATGAGCTTATAAGGTCAAGGTCGCCTTTAATCTTCGCAAGTTTTTCTGTTTCGAATGATATGAATATTAATTTCTTTCCGTTTTTAGTGTAAACGTAATCCGTCAGGAATGAAACGAGCGAGCCGGAAATACCCGTTACATATATACTTCGTTTCCCGGAGAAATCAATTTTCCCGAATAATTCAGAACCGTATATCCTATCCCTTATGTTATCTATCATTTTATCATGTTCGCGATTAGAACAAATTCCCCGACCGTCAGCGTTTCAGGTCTTCTGGTAAAATCCAAAGGAATATCTTTTTCATCTATGTTCTTTTCCTGAAACAATTCTTTAAGCGAGTTCCTCAGAGTTTTACGTCTTTTACCGAAAGCTGTTCTCACTACAGAGCGGAAGTTTTCCCTGTCATTAATCTGATACTTATACTTGTTAATAACAAGTTTTATTACAGTCGAGTAAACGTCGGGTTTCGGGAAGAAAGCCGTAGGCGGTACATCAAACAATGCCCTGACGTCAGCAAATGCCTGTATCTGCACTGCAAGTATTCCGTATTGCTTCGTGCCGGGTTTAGCCGTAATCCTCGCCGCAACTTCTTTCTGTACCATAATAACAGCCGAATCAATTTCAGTATCAGAGTCAATTATCTTGAAAAGTATTTCAGAAGTTATATTATATGGTATATTACCTATTATTTTCAGCTTCCGCTCGGCGACTCCGGCTTTTACACTGACAGAAAACAACTTAAATACTTTACCGAAGTCGAACTTCAAAAAATCTTCGTTCAATAAGTTTAATCCCTGCCCGTATTTTTCCTTAAGCATCATTACAACCGATGCGTCAATTTCAACAGCAACGAAGTGTAAACATGATTTAATAAAATGTTTTGTCAGCGCGCCCTGTCCGGGACCTATTTCAATAACGATATCGTTTTCTCCCGCTTCGATTGATGACACAATTTTCCTTGATATATTGTCGTCAACAAGAAAATTCTGCCCCAGGAATTTCTTCGGACGGTACAGCTTATATTTATCTTCGCTGGAAAGCAATTTCAATCGGGTATTAAGATAAGAACTTGCACATTTTCATTCCCAGGGTTTACTGCAATAACATTCTTATATTCTCCGTGAAGCCAGAGCCGCGCCTGATCGCCGTAATGCTGATGCTGGGGTTGTCCTGATTGTCCCGGCGGTAGAATCGAATAATAAGATTTTGTGTCTGCCATATTGGCAATAAAACGCATCGAAGCGCCGAGATAACATTCAAATTCCGTTTTATCCAATGCTTTCGCGAAAGTATATTCCGCGTTTGCAACTGTTGTTCCGCATCCGCCTATATCAAAGGGACCAATATTCAGTATAGTGCTGAATGCCGGAATACTCCCGAGGGGATGACGTATTAAAACTTTGTGTATATCACCCCAGATCCACTTAGTCTGGTCGCCGGTACCAAATCTTTTTGTCAGCGATTCAATCGCATCCCTGAAACTCTTCCTTATGAGTTCATCTCTGCCTTTGCCTTTTACCGAATCAGGTGAATTTCCTAACAGCCATGAATCGCTTTCTTTTAATATTTTAGACGTATTCCTGACGGGAATATTATTTATGAAAATATATTCTTTGAAAAGTTTATCGCCGAGTTTTAATTTATAAAGGTTTTCGTATAATTCAATTTCAAACTGCGAATAAACAGATGCAGCTGTATTCAGTCTGCCCATATCATAATCCCATTTTTTCAGTAAAGTTAAATATTTGACTTCCTCGGGTGTTATTTTTATAGAATCTTTATATGCGTCAAATATATACCTGCAGAATTCTTTCGCCTGCAAACTCACAACGTCATTCTGCAGTAATTTAAATTCATTCGGTGTAATATTCGTCTTGTTTTTAATAACTTCCTCTATTCTCGCCGCTCGGTAAGGCGGTTCGTACAGATTTGAAATGTAATATTTATAATCCTTTTCGGGTTTGTTGTTTGCCGTAACTATATAACCCGATTCAGGATTATATGACTGCGGAAGTTCATCGGCACTCACAAAACCCGTCCATTCAATATCTCCGTTTGACGGAGTCGCGGCTGAAACATCTCCGTTAAAGTTTTTCCTTATAGGTACCAAACCTGCCGCGTGATAACCGATATTTCCGGCTGTATCCGCGTAAGTGAAATTCGATGCGGGCAAACCGAAATTTTTTAGCGACGCTTTAAAGTCATTCCAGTTATTTGAATGATAAATATCCCAGAAACACTTTATTTCATCGCTGTTTTCGTATCCTGTCCAGCGAAATGTGAGAATTTCACTCTTCCCTGTCCTGAATTTGTTATCTGACATGAATCCCGTCCTTTCAAGATTGGATATAACAGGACCGGTTTTCGTAAAATATACTATGCAGGGAACTTCATCTTTAATGTCCTTCACCTTAATATATTCTATTACGCTGTCAAGCGGAAATGAATTTTCCCCGTAAATGTATTTCTTATTATCCGCCGAATCGAGTCTAAGTACGTAAAAATCGGAATCATCGTTCATGAGATTCGTAATACCCCAGCTTATTGCTCCGTTTTGCCCGATTGCAATTCCCGGCGCTCCGGGAATCGAGAAACCCGATACACGGGATTTATCCGATGTATTAAACAACTGAGCTTCGTACCACCGCGAGGGCGCCTGCAGTACAAGATGGGGATCACTTGCAAGTATCGGTTTTCTGCTTTCGGTTTTTTTACCGTTCACTACCCATGAATTACTGCCGACATGCGTTCCCGAAATACCGAAATAATCTCTGTACATATTCATCTTATTGTAAAAATCTTTTCCGAGCAAAGCTGTTTTCAAATATTTTTCACCGTCACTCATATCCGGTATTTCTTTCTTTTTATCAGTTGCAGACTTTTCCTGTTTTACGATAAACGGAGCATCTTCGGGATACCCGGGAAAGAAATCTTTTGCTTTTTCAATGCCGAATTTACTGACAATCTCACCGAACATAAAATCAGTGTACCATGAAAGGTTAAGTTCCCAGCCCATCAGCCTGACAATTGCAAGTGAGTTTTCGGGAGTCCACGGTTCGGGTTTATAATTCAGAACGTCAAATTCAAGCGGAAGACTTTTATTATTTATACGAATGAATTCGTTGACGCCTTTGGTGTAATTCCCGAGGATTTCTTTTGATTTTGGAGAAACTGTTTGATAAAGTTTTTCCGCCTGTCTGCTTATACCGATGGTACGGAAAAGTTTGTCAATTTCTATCACATCTTTCCCGAATATTTCCGATATCCTCCCCTGCCCGACCCTTCGCGCGAGGTCCATCTGCCATAATCTGTCTCTGGCGTGCAGATACCCCAGAGTGAAATATAAATCTGCATCATTCCCGGCGGAAATATACGGAACTCCATAAGAATCGCTTGTAACCGTAACTTTTTCCTTAAGACCCTTCAATGATACATTTCCAGCCTCTTCGTATAAAGATTTTTTCGTTAATCTGTTGAATAGAAATAACAGTGCGACTGCGGACACGGCAAAAACAATCAGAATCCCGATAGTATTTCGTAATAGCGGACTAAGCCCTTTCATCAATAATCAATTAAATATTAATAAAAACAAAAATTCATAATTGTATCGTAAAAATAAAGATAAAAAAATGAGTCAGAATTAAAAAGCCGGCGAAAATTTTCCGCCGTCTAACATCTCTTTGTCCGTAAATTGAAAAAAGGTCACTTAAATCGTAACACTTAATAAAAAGTGTCTATCGTCACTTAATAAGCAACATGCGTTTTATATCGGTGAATTCAGCCGATTGCAGACGGTAAAAATATACACCGCTCGAAAGCTCGGCGCCGTTGAAATCAACCGAATATGAACCTACTGTTTTAATATCGTTGACCAGCGTTTTAACTTCGCGTCCGAGTATGTCAAAAACTTTCAGCATCACAAGTCCCTGCTTCGGAATTGAATAATTTATCTTCGTTACAGGATTGAACGGATTCGGATAGTTCTGACTGAGAGAATACACAGACGGTAATTCAATATTATTGTTTCCTGCCAATGTCGGTCCCGGATTAAATACAAATCTCGTGTTCGCCCTGCCCGAAGGAGCTGTGCTTGATGACCATGACGTAGTAGAACAACCGTCACCCGGCTCTGTCAAATCCGCGTATCTTCCCCAGTACATTCCCGGAGCAGATGTTGATTTCACGGTTGAAAATTGAGTGTATGCAGAGTTATTATAACATACTTCTATTAAAAGATTACTTCCCGCCGTATAATAAAAAGGACTTGCAAGTGTTATCAACTGCCAACCCGTTCCGGGTACTGTATATGATAACGGCGCATAAGCTGTGTTCCAGCCCGTTGTTACAAATCCGGATAATATCGTCATTGACGTGTTCTGTATTGATATTTTGAATCCGTTCATCGAGCCCGGGTCTGCCGTTATTACATCAAATCCTAACTGCGCTATATATCCGGAAGGTAAATTTAATTCGCTCGCAAGATATAAATACT
>JAPLFI010000533.1:3833-4444 GCA_026390755.1 Ignavibacteriota bacterium | reverse complement strand
GTTTGTAAAGAACATATGTCTGTTGCCGAATTACACGAACTGGCGGGCTGTTTCAATCCTTGTTTTAAAGGAAGTTTGTAAAGAACACTTAGCAAATGTTGTCCCGCTAAGTTGTTATCGGTGTTTCAATCCTTGTTTTAAAGGAAGTTTGTAAAGAACTTACCTGTGAAAATGCATACCCGTTCCAAGTCGGCAGTTTCAATCCTTGTTTTAAAGGAAGTTTGTAAAGAACTGAATCCGCTTCTTTTTGTGAGGGTAATGTAACTACGATGTTTCAATCCTTGTTTTAAAGGAAGTTTGTAAAGAACTATTTCCTGAATTATTGATTGCAGGGAGTATTGAGTGTTTCAATCCTTGTTTTAAAGGAAGTTTGTAAAGAACAAAAAGAATATCACGGCAAAGGTTAAACGTATTAAGTTTCAATCCTTGTTTTAAAGGAAGTTTGTAAAGAACAAAACCTCGACGAAAAACCAATAGAGGAAAATAAATGAGTTTCAATCCTTGTTTTAAAGGAAGTTTGTAAAGAACTTCGTTTTAGCGATCCTTTCAATCGGTTACATTTTGGTTTCAATCCTTGTTTTAAAGGAAGTTTGTAAAGAACGGGACATGAT
>JAPLFI010000533.1:0-3688 GCA_026390755.1 Ignavibacteriota bacterium | reverse complement strand
TGTTTCAATCCTTGTTTTAAAGGAAGTTTGTAAAGAACCTTAACTGCTTGGAGTACTTCAATTCTTAAGTGTGCTTGCTGTTTCAATCCTTGTTTTAAAGGAAGTTTGTAAAGAACCTTTTCGCCTGCACCGGGTTCAGTCGGTACTTTCTTGTTTCAATCCTTGTTTTAAAGGAAGTTTGTAAAGAACTACCAGGTGCATTCTTAGTCTTTTCATCTTATCAAGGTTTCAATCCTTGTTTTAAAGGAAGTTTGTAAAGAACAAAATGCGGCAGCTGCGCGGCCGAAATATTCTTTGTGTTTCAATCCTTGTTTTAAAGGAAGTTTGTAAAGAACCCATATATCTTGTAACTTTGTTAAAAATATATAAATATTTCGTATTTTCATATCTAAAAAACCTAAAAAACCAATCTAAATTTGATAAAAATTGACTTAAAATCAAGGTTTTCCGTAAGTCTTTAATCGTTATCTTTTTTATTTTATTATATGTTATATGAACCATAAATTATTATTCAATAAAATCGTGCATGGTTATTTATTTTACGCAAATGTTTTTATAAGTGCAATCTATGCATTTTAATTTATTCCTTGTTCCTTTTGGAAAGTAATTCCTGTCTATTATATCAACGATATCCTTTGCGCATTCTTTCACGCCGTCTTTGTCAGTTTCGTTTATAGCTATTTCGATTAATTTATTGTTGCTCCTGATATACACAAGGAATCCCTTATTAACCTTTTTCTTGAAATTATCTTCTATCAATACTGCATAACAGGCAAGTTGTGTCTTATATGTATTAAAAATCTTTTCTTTATATTCAGCATATTTATAATCCAAAGGTGCCATCGTCCCATCATTTAATTCTAATACTTCATCAACCTCGCCCCTTAAATAATCATTGCATAGATATTGATTCAAATGCTTATTTGCCGCGCCGATTCTTTGCCTAAGATATTCTTTGTTTTGATTCGATTTTTCATCGTGAATTTCCCTGCCCTTCATCACTTTATAATATTTTTCTTCGTATTGCGGAATACATAACACAAATTCAAAATATGTGTATCGCGGACAATATAAATATTCGATAATCTGTGAAGGATAAACACTCAGCATATTTTATTAGAAAAATAATTCTTTTACTTTATCTGTAACCAAATCTTTATCAAATGCCTGACCTAATAAAACCGTTTGTTGTAATTCCGTCTTATTCATAGGAAATATATAGACAGAATCCGTTTCTTTATTGATTAGCTCCTCTATCATTAATTTCAATGTATCCTTATCGTTATTTTCAAGTGTACCGAGGAATACCGAATACTGTACCCTGTATAAACCGGACTGTTTGCATAGTTTTGCAATTTTAGTCCTTGGTTTATCTTTTTTTATATCATACATCACCCAGACTATCATTTTTTTCTATTAATGAGTTAGCAAATGAATGAGCGTCAAATTGGATTATATTGCTTCGTGTTTGATTTCTGCCTTTATATCGTATTGTTTCTTCCTCGAAATATTTATTAAAGTTTTCCATCAATAAAATTTTCCCTTCTTTATTCAAAGTGTATCCGTTCGTAATATTTTCAATATGAGATTGGTTCACCTTCTTTCCTGAGAATAGTTTGTAAACAGACCTATCCGCAAATGTTCTGTATTCCTCTATGAAATCATAAACCATGCTTAATTGATTGTAGTCATCCCGGTGAAGAAATCCGAGATAGGGATCTACACCGGCAATTATAAGCGCTTTTTCGACTCTTGCATATAATACGCCGTACGCATAGTTCAGGAAAGCGTTGAACATATCTTTTGCAGGTCTTGAACTCCTTCCGTCAAACTTATATTCGTCCGCCAATAACAAAGATAAAGTTTCGAAATAAATTCTTCCCGCGGACCCTTCTAATCCCCGTATAGTATCCGCTGCATCTTTAGTATTACCTCCGTTTAAAAGACATAAAGAATTTTTTAGATTCTCGATGCTTTGAATTTTATCGTTTATAAGTATCAGCTTTTCGCTCCGATGCTTCTTTAAATCGGTTAAGAAATCAATTTGATTTTGAACTTTCTGAATTATCCATTTCTTCACCCATTTTAACCCTATATCGTTCATGCTGGCTTCAAGCTGTTTCTTCCTGATTTTAGTCGTGCTTCCAAGTTTACTATGCCAAACTCTTCCAATTGGAAATCCATCGTAATCTGAAAAAATAATATCAATATTATTCTTTACTGCAAGTTTAACAGCATCCGTAGTTAATGCAATTCCCAACGAAAGTATTATACTGCTCACTTTTTTAGAAGAATAATGAAATTTTTCATATTCTCCGTTTCCCTTTTTTATCCGCACTTCAAACATATCATCTTTGATGTGAAGATAGGTTCCTTTTGTATTAATATTAAGCTGCACCCCTGTATTTTCTCACCTTTTTGAACTTTGAAAATAAATTATAATTTCTTTTCCCTCATCATTTGCAGACGGGTCTCGAGAGAACCTGTCTCAATCGTTCAGAATTGTTCATTACTCATTAATGCTTTTGTTTACAAACATATTGTTTATTTCGGGATTTCAAATCCTAAAGCTCGTTTTCTTTTTTTCTTTTCACTTAAAGCGTCTAATTTTTTAAGTAAATATTGAAAAGCACTATTCAACTTTGCATCAAGTTTATTAATCTCTTTTCTTAACTCTTCATTTTCTTTCAACATTGTTCTATACAATGCAAAGGCTCTCATTATTTCAATATTAATTTGAATGGCTTTCCCAGAATTTAGCACAGATGATAACATTGCTACGCCCTGCTCTGTGAAAACCATGGGCTTTACAGAAGAGTGTTTCAATCTTTTTAACCGGTCACAATTTGTGACCAGTTCATTATTTTCTTTTGTATTTAATATAAACATAAAATCCGATGGAAATCTTTCTAAATTTCTTTTTACCTGCTGTTTTAATTTTTTAGTTTCGGTTTCATATAAAATAGCCAGGTCTAAATCTATCATTACTTTATAACCTCTGAATTCAAAAATTAATGATTCGTAAAGTGGTTTAATTAAGCTTTGCATATTTCTAATGTTATTTTGAACTGGTCACAATTTGTGACCGGTTATTGAAATTAATTATGAATTTTTACTATAGTACCAAACCCTCTTGAGACCGACTTCCCAAGACCAATATATTCCGGCAGTAATACATTCGCGGTAAAATGTCCTTCAAATGCAATCATGTCAATTCCCTTAAACTTAGTCGTTTTGTTTAATAATTCAGGCAGAACATTTATCCTTTCGGTTTCAGTGTAGTTAATACTTTTAAAAAAGCTAAGTATATTTCCTTTAAGTATGCTTTTAAATAAGTCATTTATAGATTCATAATCATTTTCTTTCCTCAATATATTATAAGCGAAATGATTTTTTTGATTAAGCCCCATCCAGAGCGTTTCGAATTCGTATGCAAATAAATCATCCCTAACTCCAACCTCAACTTTTTTATTCTCAATGTTTTTATAATTAACAGTATAAATCTTATCTTCGATTTTTAATTCTTTAATTTGGAGGAATAGGGAAGTTAATAGTTCGGCGCCTTCATTCAAGCCGACAAGTATAGGAATGTTTTTTAAGACTTTATATTGAACAAGAGGATATTTGAAAACTAATGAACCATCAGCAAAATGATTATGAAGTAATGGGGAATGTTTTTCGAACAAAC
>JAPLFI010000421.1 GCA_026390755.1 Ignavibacteriota bacterium | reverse complement strand
GCGGCAATCAGCAAACTGGCGCCGCTAAATTCAGCAAGTATTAATTGTTCGATTTCTCCTCTGGCTTCAAAAATTCCGAGTGTCTTAAGCGCCATATATATCGGCAATGAAATACTTACCAATAAAAAAGTTGCAGTTAACGCAGAACGACCATATTTTCTGATAAATACCATCAGAAAACCAAATCCAATCAATAACATCGCCATGATATGAATTGCCCTGTCATATTGCTGAACATGCAGTATAGACGTGAGGTCAGTACTTTCGATTTTTTGAGCAAATAAATTAACTGCAGAACAGAGTGAGAAAATGGTTGTTAACACAATTTTGGAAATAATTTTATTATTTTTCATAAGTAATATTGGGTTTAACAAAATTGAGAGATTCAATTTGAAAATTCAAGTCAGTGTGTTTTAATATATTTTAGTTGACACAGCGGAATGGCAAACTGATGCCGAATTATTTCAAGTATCAAAGTACTATTTCTTTATCAAATCGTTGTATGTATAGGTTCCACCGTCGAATTTAATTGCAGACGGCGTTGTGACTCCGTCAATTGTCTGTCTTGCTTCGATGTGCAGATGCGGTTCGAGTGAATTCCCGGAATTTCCCGCATCGCCGATATAATCTCCTGCTTTGACTAATTCATTCTGTTTAACGGTAATAGTTCTCTGCCTGAGATGAGCCAGCATAACAAAAGTATTCCCGTTCTGAATTACGATGTGGTTTCCGGCTTTCTCGTCCTGATTAGCATCCGGCGGGACATTATCGGGCATATCGCGTTTCATGGCGACAACTTTTCCGCTGATTGGCGCGTACAGCTTTTCGCCGAATACTTCATACTGCCTGTTATCTTTAGAGAATACAGTCCGCGCCCTTCCGCCGAATGAATTTAATTTTACAATGTCGAATGCAAGTATTGCGTATGTATTTTCGCTGTGAATGATGTTCATGTATTTATTACCGCCGCCCTGCATAATAATATAATCTCCGTTTTTAAACGGGAATTGAATATCAACAGAGGGCTCGGGATATATACGGCTTGAGAAGTATATATAGCACAGAAAAGTGAATCCCGCGATAAGAGGCACTTTCCATACTAATCCGTAATATCGTTTTCTATTCCAGATCTTTGCGTTACTTGCCAGTGAGGCAGCCATTTTTTTCCGCTTCTTAAAATAAAAGACCGTTGTAAGTAGAAATACAAAAGCCAGCAGATATTTCAGATAAACGGATGAATAAAGCCATCCGCCGCAAAAATACGCAAAAATTACAATTAAGAGCGCGAGTATATAATTTTCAATCCTTACTCCGCGTTTTTTACCTTCCATAGATAAAACCAGTAACGACGCGAAAGGAATCACAATTGTGACAACAGTTAATACTATAGGAATCATAATGCAAATTAATTCTTTGAAATGTTTTCTAAAAGGCAAAATTAAAATTATTTGCGAATAAAATGAAATTTCTTGAAAAACATAATTAATTATTTTTCATTGTATATCTTGAATAAAATACGAAAATTACATCTGACGGGGAATTCCGTGTTAAAATTACATTAATTATTATGTGCTCGAGATTTGAAAATAAGGAAACAGGCGAAAGCATATTCAAGAAACTGAAAAAAGTAACGTCCGGAAAAATCACACTCGAAGAAACCGGCGGATTAAAGACAACCGGCATTGCACCGACGAATAAAATCATAACTGTCATACCGCAGAAGAACGGGGAAATGGGCATTACTACTTCGAAATGGGGAATCAAATTCGACGTAAAAGCTCCCGTAATATTTAATTCGCGCATTGAAACCATTCGGGAGAAACCTTACTGGAGACGGACGTTCGGTTCGGGACGATGTCTGATACCGGCAACTGCGTTTTATGAATGGACAGAAAAAGAGGGCAGGAAAATGCCGCAGAGGATTTCGCTCGATGAAAATTCATTGTTTTTCATACCGTCAATATACATTCACAAGAAAGAGAAAATATCAGGGAGCCGGAAAGACGCTGACGAGTCAATGCAGCCGGACGTTTCCGGAACGGCGGCAAGCACCGGTATTGTAATTATGGCGTCAATGATTACAACAATGCCGAACTCTTTTATGAAAAGCCAACATAACCGTATGCCTGTGATAATGCGGCTTGACGAATGTCTGAAATTTCTTGAAGTGCCTCCCGAAGCCGCGCTCGAATACTGTCTGCCGCTTGACGAGGAGGTGAAAATGTCAGCGGAAGATGCGGAATAAAATATTTAACCGGAATTATCTCAAAATAATCATTCTCTTTGTCATTCTGAAATTATTTGCTGTAAACGAATAGAAATAG
>JAPLFI010000142.1 GCA_026390755.1 Ignavibacteriota bacterium | reverse complement strand
AGAAACAAAGAAAATGATATACAATAAGTAAAAAATACTAAATTAAAATTTTTATAAAATATAAAAAACAAATTGCCATGAAAAAGTTTAAAGTTTTACTTCAAGTTTCTCTTTCTGTAATTATTGTTTTTTCTATAATCGGGAAATTGAATTCTCAAAGCGGCAGGATGAAAGACAGATTTTATATAGGGGGAATTTCAAACATGTACCCGGAATATTACTGGCAGTATAAAGATTTGCATTATAAATCATTGCAGGAAGTTGGCTTTTGGGGAGATACACAAATCGTTTATGATACAAATCGTATATGGGGAGGATTTTTTGACCCTTTAAGTTTTTATTTACCAAGTGTAACAAATATGTTAACAAGCTGGAAAGATGCTATTGGTGAGAATTCCGTTTTTTATTTTTCCGCGAAAATAATGAGACCGGCTTACGGGCAGAGGAGCACGTATCAGGCGGAAGATGTCGGGACATGGAATACGAAATATCCGGGTTACGGCTATATGGGTAGTGAAACAGGAGATGATTACGATGACTCTGTTGGAATAAGAGTAAAAGGATGCATAAGAGGAGTTGATACTGCCGGTTATATGGTATATTCACTTTACGAAAACGGCGAGCACGATGTAAAGCGGATTGACGATAACTATAAATGGTACGTGAAACCACGGATGAGAATCCCGCAGGATACGGCAAATAATCCGGTTTATGCAGATACAATAGTTGCAATTATTGAAGTGTATAGTTATGGAGGTGCAGATCATCCGGCAAAAATGATTGATACATTTAAAATAAAAGTCAAGGATTTCTTAAATTCTTGTCCAAATTATGATGGACGATATATAGAGAATTTCACAAATCTTGATGGTGAAAACATTTTATCTTTTTCCGCCGATAGTTTAGCACAGGGAACGGATACATCGGGATATTACAGCTCTCCATGGGATTCAAAAGTTGACTACAGGGTTAAGTGGCTCGGCAAGGTAAGCGTATGGCTCGACTACGTCCGGCTTGATGATGAATGGGCTCATTTTTTGTTTACTGACCCAAATGACCAATTACCTCTTTCAATAAACCGATGGCATTTCGGTCAAAAAATACAACAAGAAGTACAAGCTCTCAGCAATCTGTCCGGTTTCGGATATTTTGCAATAGATGAATTTTATTATAACCATTTACCATGTATAGCAGAAGTCAATAGACTCATAAAACAGTATAGTTCTAATACAACATCTTTAATATGCATAGCAAATTCAGGCTCAGCGGGGCTTAAAAAACAACCTTCGATAGAGGCACAACTCGACACGATAGATAGCCTTGGATTGCTTAATGATGTATTATGGGTTGACCATTATCCGTTTGATGACCGGTTTCCCCTGCCAACTGCTTTACCTGTACCGGATGTATCAAAATACCCCGGTACAAAGAGATATATATTTAACAATAGCCAGACATATAATGACGCATTAAGTTATAGATACGAAGGAGAGGAAGTCTGGAATTATTATAATTATTATAAAAAATATTCCGAACTTATTAAAAACTCTTCGACAAATTTATCCTTATCCGTTGTAATACAGGGACATTCCTGGGAAGAAGGATTTCTAAGTAACGATGCCACCCCGGTTTATGCTTTACGTGAACCAACTGTGGAGGAGCAATCATTGCAGGCATATATGGGAATGTGTTACGGAGCAAAACAAATTATGCATTTTTTGCACTGGTCTAATAAATGCGATATCGGCAAATATTACTATAATTGGGGAATGACTAAAACAAACAATCAACAAAAAAGAGATTCGAACTATTATAACGAAAACAAATGGGAAGGAGTAAAAAAACTCGATAGTATATTGACACGTATCGGTAATATAATGTACCCTGAGGGTAATTTGTCTGAACATTTGTCTTATGATAAAACCTTGCTTGTTAATAAAGATGGTGCGGCATACGGTTATATTCAAAACATTAAATCTTATTATAGGAATTCTTCCGATCAATATTTAAATGAAGATGCAAAAAAATTGTGGGCAATTGGATTTTTTAACGATAATCAAAATATTTATGATAAATACTTTTTAATAACCAATATGAGATGCGTACCGGAAGTAACGTCCGGTACAGGAGATTTAAGAACTGTAAGGTATTATTTCAATATAAATCAGTTATTATACTTCAATAACTGGATAATAAAAGATGTGTTATCAGGTAATCAAGTAACTTTTGATAAAAATAATATTACAGACGGAGTGTATTTTCCGTATCAGTTTCAGCCGGGAGAAGGGAAATTATACAAGATTG
>JAPLFI010000131.1 GCA_026390755.1 Ignavibacteriota bacterium | reverse complement strand
ATTCTTCAGATGTATTATATTACAATAAAACACAGAATATGAAAACATTAGTTATTGCAGTATTAATGTCGCTTGCCCTCGTATCGTGCTCACGCTCTCAGGACGCGGGTAACGGGTGGTCTTCTCTCATTTATTCGCACGACTCCGGTCCTCTGCCCCCGAAGTATCATTTTAATTACAATATCAGCATTAACGCTGACGGCTCGGCGATATCAGATTACCAGTTCGGATATGATAAAAGTGTGAAAACACTTAATCATTCTTTTAAATTATCGGAGGATGATGTTCAGAAGCTTAACGTACTCCTTAAAGAAAGCAAAATATTTGACGGAACGATTACGAGCCTTCCCGAGAACATGCATCCGATAGGCGGTTCAATCAGTAATATAAAGGTCATGTATGTAAACCCCGACCCGAATCTTGACCAGCCGCCGAAGATGTACGAGTCACCTTCGTTTCCTGAACAGGAATATAAGGAAGGATTGGAGAATCTTTATTCTTTTATTGAGAAATTAATGCCGCAGTCAGCGCTGGATGAAATAAAAGCGAAACAGGAAGAGAGAGAAAAAACTCAGCAGGATTAATCCTTAATAAATTGCCTCAGATTCGCAGATTAAATTAAGTATTCTGAAATAGAATTATCCGCTTCAATAATAAAAAAGCATAAATTTATGCTTTTAAACCCCGTAGGAATTTTATGTTTTATGTTCTTAAACCCCGTAGCGGTTAAGAATTGACTAAAACAACTACAGTAGTTCTAACATTTTATATAACATACAGTTATTTTCTGTGGTGAGCAAGTGGGGTTAAAATATACAGTTTTTAATGTCTTTATACGTTGAATAAAATAAAAATAAAATTAATTCGCACAATATTTTTAGGAGAGGTGGCATAGTGGTTGAAAGCGGCGGTCTCGAAAACCGTTATGGGGCAACTCTATCGAGGGTACGGATTCCTCCTTTTTGGCTGATTATAAGATATTTCCAAGTTTTTACTTTTTGAGTAAAGACCTTCTTTTATTTTTTTGAAAAACGAGAATTTAATTTTACTTGCAATTATTGTTTTTTATTAATACGTTGAGAAAGTACAACATTAAAAGGAGGGTATCATGTTTAAAGATTTAAAACAGTATATAGTTTTTTTTGCTTTTGTTCTAATTATCTCAATTATTTCGTTTAGTGGTAGCTACAACTCCGAAACGATAAATAATTCTGTGTTTCCTAATCCTAGCTTAGTTGACACGATCATTCTCCCCGCCAATCCAGGCCCTAGTAATAACGGTGGATCATCAGGGTGGGCAATGTTCTTTAATTTGATAGGAATACACAATGTTACTGTTACACAAATGAGTACCGGAAATACTGCAAATGCGTCGGCAAGTTTCAGCGTTGAAGTTTTTACTCGCTCCGGTAATGCTTTGGGCGGTCCGGCAGGTTCTGGTCCCGGTAGTTCGACAGCAGGTTGGACATCGCTTGGTATTGTTCCTGTTATTCAGGGAACGACATCTTTGGGTGTCTCGCTAATTTTTGCACTTCCCCCAATAACAGTTCTTGCAGGTGATACGATCGGAGTCGCACTCAAGTTTATTGGTGCAGGTCCAAGATACGTCGGTTCCGGCACATCGGCTTACAGCACATATTCAGACACGAACCTCACATTAATAACCGGTGACGGCCGCTCTGCTCCGTTTACCCCTACAGGCAGTTTTTTTGCATCTCGCGCACTAACCGGCGTGATTGGTTACGTTATAGACCCAATAACTGTTATAGGCAATGTTGGTAAAGAAATTCCCGATGGTTTTAAATTAGCACAGAATTATCCAAATCCGTTTAACCCTACTACAAACATTAATTATTCAATCCCGATAAATTCGTTTACGACTTTAATAGTTTATGACTATTTAGGCAGGGAATTAATAACATTATTCAGCGGATTTAGATCAGCAGGTAATTATGAAGTTACATTCAATGGGAGCGCACTATCGAGCGGTGTATATTACTACAAACTTTCTACAGAGAAGTTTTCTGACACAAAGAAAATGATTTTATCAAAATGAGTGCCAAGCTAAGCTTAAACTCGGGTACGTACAAACAAATAACGGATTGAATTCTAATTAGGTGAAGCGGGTAGTTGCGAGCCCTCTGCCTGTAGTCTACCTGGCGTAGACACCTGTCTGCTACAGGCAGAGGCAGACAGGGCTAAGTCATAATCGTGGTAAAACTCTGGAGCCGCGCCTTGCGAAGAAGATGTTTCAGACGATAAGATTCTTGTAAAGCTAAGCACACTTACTCAAGAGGAATCGCGTGAAATAGGAGCCGAATGGCTTTGCCTTTAAGCGATTCAGCAACTTTCTCACAACATTATGAAGAAGAACTTCATAATATGGAAAGTTACCTTATACGAATTATGAATACGCAAAAAATGATTGTTTCGACTGTGAAAGACGACGACTACTAGTTTTTAATGATCAAGAATTGCACCAAACCCATACCAGAAGTTTTAGAAATATATCAAGCTCTGAATTACAAACAAACACCTTTTAAAAGTAGTTCTAACATCTTATATAACACATAGTTATATTTTATGGGCGCAAGTTGGGTTATCACTTAATTCGTGATAATTCGTGTCTAAATGCTCTTGTCTTTATCTTTTATACTCAAAAAGTATTTATCTTTAATCTGTGCCAATCTGTGGCAATAAGTTCTTGTCTCTTATTTCTTTATTATTTCCGTTTCTCCGGATTTTTCATAACCAAGCGCTTTAATCTTATTCCGTATTTCATCGGAAAGTGCGAAGTCTTTATTCTTCTTCGCCTCTTTGCGCTTTTCGGCTAATTCTGTAACTTCCGCAGGTATTTCTTCCTTGCCTGATGCGTCTTCGATTTTATCAAGTTCAAGACCAAGCACTTTATCAAAGTCATTTATCAGCGCGAGCTTTTCCGCATCTGCTATCCCGCCGTCTTTCAGTGCTTCCCATAACACGGCTAATCCTTCCGATACGTTAAGGTCGTCGTTAACGCTGTCGCCGAATTTTTCTTTAATGGTTTTTGCTCTTTCGCTTAAAGTTTCTGCAGATTTACACTTTGCCCCGACTTTGATTTCGCTAATCCGTGATTTAAGATTATTAAATCCCCTCGTCGCCGCATCGAGATTATCAAATGAGAATTTTATCTTTTTCCTGTAATGAGTCATAAGAAGGAAGTACCTGTAATCCATCGGAGAATAGCCTTTATCAATGAGTGTCTTTAGTCTCAGGAATTCTCCCGCAGATTTCGACATCTTGCCTTTTTCTTCAATCAGGAATTCGCCGTGAAGCCAGTAATTGACAAATTTTTCACCCGTACAGGCTTCAGACTGTGCAATTTCATTTGTGTGATGTATAGGTATATGGTCAATTCCGCCGCAGTGTATATCGAAATTATTACCC
>JAPLFI010000480.1 GCA_026390755.1 Ignavibacteriota bacterium | reverse complement strand
TTATGTAACCTAAAAATTTGAGATATGGACAATATTACCAACGAAATTAAGACAAAAAAAGTAAGCTATAAAATTATTTTATTCTGGGTAATCGCTTTTATTATCACGGGATTCTCCGCATATTATCAGCGGATTACAGGACCAACTTATCCCATATCGGGTACTTCTTCATTTCAGGGAAAGGATATTTTCTATAAATTTGACAGAAGCGGTGATACTTCAAAAAACTGCTTAGTAGAAGTTAACACCGGTGACCCTGCAATCAAAGGATATCTCGAATATAAGAGGTATAAAACAAACGACGACAAGACTCTCATTGAAATGAAAAACAATAACGGTACGCTTTCAGCCGAATTCCCCAATGAAAAAGACAGGGTATATCGTATTCCGGCGGCTAAATTTGAGTACAGGGTTTCAGTCGTGAAAGACGGCGCCAAAAAAGAGATACCCGAAAAACCCGTCGTTCTGAGGTTCAAGGGTGATGTTCCTCTGATAATTCTTCTGCTTCATATTATCGTTATTTTCAGTGCGATGCTGGTTTCGACGCGCGCGGGTATTGAATTTTTCAATAAAGAACCAAATTTTAAGAAGCTCGCTTTATGGGCACTCGGAATCATGACAATCGGCGGAATGATACTGGGACCAATCGTACAGAAATACGCTTTCGGCGAATACTGGACGGGTATTCCATTCGGCTTCGACCTGACGGACAATAAAACGCTGATTGCATGGATTGCATGGGTTGTTGCAACCTTCGGCGTGTTCAGGTCCAAGAAGCCGGGACTCTGGGTACTCGGCGCCGCGCTCGTAACATTAATAATTTTTGCTATTCCGCATAGTGTTCTCGGTTCGGAACTTGATTACAGTAAAATGAAATAAATAAAAATAAAAATAATGAAAATAAAACATCTTTCTTCAGCAATATTCGCTCTTGTATTTTTCTTCAGCGCGCAGGTTTTTCAGGCCGCTTTTTCGCAGGACGCTATCGAAAAAATCCGTACGACTGATATAACATCCGGTGAAATATATGAACACATAAAATACCTTGCATCCGATAAACTCGAAGGCAGGTATCCGGGAACAGCGGGCGATATTCTCGCAAGGCAATACATAAGCAATGAATTCGAGTTATACGGACTGATACCAAAAGGCGACAGCGCTTATATACAGAGGTTTGATATGAATAACGGCGTTAAAGCGGGCACGGCAAACTCGTTAAAATTTGTTTTTAAAGGCAAGACATTTGATGTGGGCGCTAAGGATTTTACGCCGCTCGGAGTATCGTCAAACGGTCAGGTTAAAGGCGAACTTGTTTTTGCGGGATACGGAATTAACGCGCCGATGCTCGGTTACAGCGATTTCAGTGATGTAAACGGAAATCCGGTGAATGTTGAAGGCAAGGTGATTGTAATTATGCGTTATTCGCCGACATCAATGAATCCGCAAAACGATAAATTCGGGAAGTTCGAGGAACTGAGGACTAAACTTTCATCTTTCAGGGATTTAAAACCCGCGGGAGTAATCGTGATTACCCCTCCCCTTAACACGACTTCGAGTAATGAGGATATACTGATGGACGTTGGATTCGACATGGTACAGCAAAGCGCAGGTATTCCTGTAATAAATACGAAACGTTCCGTAATTGAATCATTCCTCAAGGAAAAGGGATATGACTTAAATAAAATTCAGACTAAAATTAATACAGAGTTAAAACCTGAATGTTTTGTTATTAAGGATGCAGTTGCGGAATTTAATGTTGATTTACAAAACAATACCGCCAAGACAGGAAATGTTCTCGGATTTATTGAAGGCAGTGACCCTGTTTTAAAAAACGAAGTAATTGTCATCGGCGCGCATTTTGACCATCTCGGCTACGGCGGTCCGAATTCTTTACACCGCGGTAAAGATAAACTAATTCATTACGGTGCGGACGATAACGCATCGGGTACGGCGGGCGTGCTTGAGATTGCTCAATATCTTGCGTCTAAAAAAAATGAACTGAAAAGAAGTATATTATTCATAGCCTTTACGGGTGAAGAAGAAGGATTAATCGGCTCTTCATATTTCGTTAAATCGGATAAGTTCAAAGAGTTTAACATAGTATCAATGATAAATCTGGACATGATCGGCAGGCTCAGGGATGATAAACTTATTCTGAACGGAACCGGTACATCTCCCTACTGGACGGAGAAAATCGGCGAGCTGAACAAGAGTTACAACTTTATAACGGCATATAATCCTGACGGATTTGGTCCTTCCGACCATTCTTCCTTCTATTCGAAAGATATTCCCGTGTTAATGTTCTTTACGGATTTAAACGACGATTATCATAAACCATCGGATACTTACGACAAGATCAATGCGCCGGGAGAAGAGAAAGTATTAAAGCTTGTATCTGACGTTACATACGATTTAAGCACACGAAGCGAAAAACCGCAGTTTACAAAATCGGTTGCAAAAGAGGAAGAAAATAAGACTGAAAGAAAGGCGGTGCGCGTTTACGTGGGCACAGTTCCTGATTTCGGGTATAACGGCGACGGATATAAATGCTCGGGTGTGTCGTCCGGAAGTCCTGCTGAAAAAGCCGGTGTATTAGCGGGTGATATTATGATTAAATTCGGAGGTAAAGAAATTCATAACCTGTACGATTACACTGCCGCGCTCGGCGAATACAAACCCGGACAGGAAGTTGAAGTTGTTTTTAAAAGAGGCGAAGAGACGGTAACGTTTAAAATATTGCTGGGAACGAAGTAATAACCACGGAGGCACGATTGCGGTTTAGATTCCGAAACAAGTTCGGAATGACAAACTTTTTGGATACAGCTCTTTTTGTTATCTTAAAGAATGTACTTTGTTTAATGCGTGCAGAACAACATTGTCATTCTGAATTTTCGCTTCAAATTCAGAACGGAATTTTCGTATAGTCCATTTAACAGGCCATGCGGCGGCATCTCCGAGTGCGCAGACCGTATTGCCTTCAATATTTTCAGCGACTGAAATAAGCAGGTCGAGGTCGTTTATTCTGCCTTTGCCTTCGTCTATTCTCCTTAGTACTCTCAGCATCCAGCCGCATCCTTCACGGCAAGGAGTGCACTGCCCGCATGATTCGTGATAGTAAAACTTCGATATACGGATAAGTACTTTCAATAAATCGGTATCTTCATCCATTACCATCACGCCTGCGGTTCCTATTGAAGAGACGAACTCTTTCAGACTTTCGTTATCCATCTTTGCTGTAAGGCATTCCTCACGCGTAAGCGGCGGCATAGAAGAGCCTCCCGGAATTACCATCTTGATTTCTTTACCACCCATGACTCCGCCGCAATAATCGTTTATTATTGTCATAAGCGGTGTCCCGGTCGGCAGTTCATATACACCGGGTTTATTAACATGTCCGCTGACTCCGAAAAGCAATGTGCCCGGATGTTTCGGCGCGCCGATTTTGGTAAACCATTCGGCTCCGTTGTTGATAATTTCGGGTATATTTGCAAGTGTTTCGATATTGTTGATTGTTGTCGGATTTCCCCATAGACCGTTTCCGGCGGGGAAAGGTGGTTTAACACGCGGATATCCGCGTTTACCTTCAATTGAATTCATCAGAGATGATTCCTCGCCGCAGATGTAAGCGCCCGCGCCCCTGTGTATGTATATATCCGCCGAGAAATCCGTACCGAGAATATTTTCCCCGATATATCCTTTTTTATAAGCGTCGTCAATTGCAGTCTGAAGCAGATTTATCCATTTATAATATTCACCCCTTATA
>JAPLFI010000043.1 GCA_026390755.1 Ignavibacteriota bacterium | reverse complement strand
GATAAGGTCTTCATACTCGGATCAGGCGGCGGGGGAGAGGTGCTTACCGCTCTTTATCATAACGCTAAAAACATTACAGGCGTCGAGATTAACGGCATTCTTAATGATTTGATCTCCGATGTTCTCGCGGGATGGACTGGACCGCTCATCAAAAACAATAAAAATGTAAATATTATAACCGACGATGCGCGTTCAGTTATACGAAGCGGCAGTAATATCTACGATGTTATCGTTTCAGCGCATACAATTTCTTCTTCCGCCGTGTCAAACGGTGCGATGTCTATGGTAGAAAATTATATCATGACGAAGGAAGCCGTCAAAGACTATATGAAACATCTTGATAACAGCGGTGTGATTTATATTTCCCGACCCGAAACGCAGGTACCGAAACTGATTACAACCCTTAAAACTGCGTCGAAAGAACTTGGCTTGAAACAGGATAGTAATATCATCGTTTTCCGCCGTCCGCCTAATGATTTTGAAACGGGTAAAAGTTTTATGGCGGGAATCGTGTATAAGAAAAATGGTTTCGATATGATTGATGTCCTGAAAATCCGCGATATGGCAAATTCATTAAGTCTCGATATCGAATATGACCCGCTTACCGAACAGGAAGGTCTGTATAAAACCCTGATAAAATCAAATAATCTGCAATCTGAAATAGATAAATCTCCCGGAAGTCTTACTCCCGCAACCGATAATAAACCGTTCTTTGATGATAATTTTGGCTTTGCCGATTTATCTTTTGATAAGATGAAAGAAGTTTTTTCTCAGGATGATAAGGCAATCCTCGCACTGAAAGATAAACCTGTTGCACAGACAACTTTAATAACTATGCTCGTTCAGATTCTTCTCGTTTCCGTTGTATTTCTTTTACTGCCTGCTTTCTTCATCAAAAAGGAAAAGAATGGAAATTTCGAAAAGAAATTCCTGATTTATTTCGCGCTGATTGGTCTTGGTTATATCATACTTCAGATATCTCTGATACAGAAATTCACTCTGTTTCTCGGTCAGCCTGTCTATACTATGCTCACGGTTATTTCATCAATGCTCATTGCCTCCGGTTTCGGCAGTCGTTACTCGGCTTCGGTTTTTCAAAACGGCAAAAATCGTTTATTCATTATTTTCGGGATAATTGCTCTGCTTTCTATATTCATTGGCTTGTTATCCCCCGCGTTATTCGTCGCTTTTTCAGGCTTTTCTATGATAACCCGCATAGTAATTTCGGTTGTCATTATCGCTCCCCTTGGTTTCTTTATGGGAATACCGTTCCCGGTAGGAATTTCGATGATGAACTCATCCGAAAAAAGATATATAGGTATTTCCTGGGCTGTGAACGGATTTTTTTCCGTTATCGGTACCGTTTTAACTATGATTCTTGCGATGACCTATGGATTTACACTGCTTTTTTTGTTATCTGCTCTGATTTACGCAGTAGCGCTTGTTTTTATTATATTATTAAGAAGAAATTAGTTATATTTGTGATATGTAATTGTAAATATTTATACAATTCCCTTTTTGTTTAATTATAAAACTTTGATGTATTATGTCAGATGACCACTATAGAAAAAAAACTCTTGCAATCCTTGTAGGAGGCGGACCTGCACCAGGTATAAACGGTGTTATCAGGTCAGTTACGATTGAAGCGATTAACTCCGGACTTAATGTAATCGGAATTTATGACGGATTTGAATATCTGAGCAAAGGCGATTCAACACACATTATAGAATTAAAAATTGAAGATGTTTCAAGGATTCATTACAGCGGCGGCAGTGTTCTCCATACTTCCCGCGTGAATCCGGCGAAAAATAAGGAAATGCTCGATGCTACAATGAAAGCTTTAACACAGCTTTCAGTTGATTATCTTGTTACTATCGGCGGTGATGATACGGCTACAAGTGCTTACAGAATTGATGCGCTCGCTAAAGGGCAGTTACAGGTTGCTCACGTCCCTAAAACAATTGATAATGACCTTCCGCTTCCCGGGAATATGCCGACTTTCGGATATCAGACTGCAAGGGATTTTGGATTTCATATTATGCAGTCCCTTATGGTTGATGCCGCTACGACAAGAAGATGGTATTACGTTGTTACTATGGGGCGTAAAGCCGGACATCTTGCACTCGGTATCGGTAAAGCCTCGGGCGCAACGCTTACAATTATCGGAGAGGAATTCCGGAACAGAACTGTGAGTTTTGAAACAATTTGCGATATTCTCGAAGCTTCAATAATCAAACGTATGGCGCAGGGAAGCCCTTACGGTATCGCCGTTCTCGCAGAGGGTATTATCACGCGCATAGATCAGGAAGAATTGAAAAGCCATCCTTATGTAAATCTCGAAAAGGATTTGCACGGACATATACGCCTTTCTGAAATTGATATCGGACGTATTACTAAAGATGAAGTCCGCCGCAGACTCCGTGAACGCGGTATTAATGTTACCATCGTTAATAAAGATATCGGTTATGAACTCCGCTGTGCATCACCGATTCCTTATGACTGCGAATATACTCAGGATCTTGGTTATGCCGCAGTGCGGTATTTACTGACAGGTAATTCGGGCGCGATTGTCACCGTTAATAAAGGACGTCTTATCCCCATTAAGTTCGATGATATTATTGATGCTAAAGGGAGAATAGCTACACGCGAAGTGGATGTTGATTCTGATAGTTATCAGGTCGCCCGTAAATATATGATTCGTCTCGAAAAATCTGATTTTGAAGAGCTGAAGAGTGTCGCCCGTCTCGCCTTAATAGGCAATATGAGCACGGAAGATTTTATTGAAAAATTCAAATATCTGATTAACGACCCGCCCGTGAAGGAAGTCAAACATCACGAAAAATCAGCAGGCATAAAAAAAAGTTGAACAAAAATCAGTCATGAAATTTAATATTTATTGAAATTATGAAAATTGGAGTTTTAACAAGCGGCGGCGACTGTCCCGGATTGAATGCCGTAATCAGGGCAATTGTCAGAAAAGCCGATAAATATGGATTTGAAATGATAGGAATACTGAACGGCTGGAAAGGTGTTTTTGATGAAAGCTATAAACCGCTTACTATGAACAGCGTAGCTGGTATAATAAGCCGCGGCGGGACAATACTCGGAACTTCGCGATTCAGTCCTTTCCAGGAGAAACACGGCGCGGAAATTCTGAAACATAAAATCGCCAAAGAAGAGTTTAATGCGATTATCTCAATCGGAGGCGAAGGGTCTATGCATATCGCCCAGTTAGCTTTTGAACTCGGAATTAATGTTGTGGGTGTTCCGAAAACAATTGATAATGATATTTACGGCACCGACTACTCTTTCGGATTCGATACTGCCGTAGGTATTGCTACCGATGCTATTGACAGACTGCATACAACAGCCGAGTCGCACCATAGAATTATGATTCTCGAAGTTATGGGAAGACATGCAGGATGGATTGCCCTGTATTCAGGTATCGCAGGCGGTGCGGATGTGGTGATTATACCCGAAAAGAAAATAAAAATTGATGATGTTCTTGAAGTCCTTAAAAGCCGATATACACGCGGCAAATTGTTTTCTATTATTGTCGTGGCTGAAGGCGCTTCTTTCCTTGAAGATGAAATTCAGGAAACAAACCGCAATAAGAAACACGATAGCTTCGGCAGAGAACGGCTCGGAGGTATCAGTTATTACCTCGCCGAAGAAATTGAAAAACGAACCGGATTTGATACAAGGGCGACAATCCTCGGTTATGTACAGCGCGGAGGTATTCCTTCCGCTTTTGACAGAATGCTCGGAACAAGACTCGGAGTCTATGCAGTCGAAATGATAAAAGATGGTAAGTTTGGCAGAATG
>JAPLFI010000363.1 GCA_026390755.1 Ignavibacteriota bacterium | reverse complement strand
GCTTTACAACCTTATATGGATATTCATACCGGAACATCACTCCATGCTTTACGGAAACAAGAAAAATGATATGTAGTTATACATTAAAAAAATTATTTTTTATATGCAACTAATTATATTTTTATATTGTTACTATTGTGTCACTTATAATCAGACTTAAAAGTTCTTTAATAAGAGTATAGAAAAATACCTTAATCTTAAATAAAATAAAAAAGGAGAATAAAAAATGAAAAAGATAATCAACACAAGAAACATCGCAATTGCAGTTGTAGCTTTATTCCTGGTATCCTCGTTGTCTTATATGGTTACGGCATATCCGAACGGAAGAACAGGCTGCACGAAAAAGACTACAACTGCGGGATGCAATTGTCATAATTTCGGAACAGCAGTAACAGGAGTTTTTACGGGAGCTGACACAGTGAATGCAGGTGCGACAGTACAATGCACGTTAACCGTAACAAGAACCGGAAGCGGCAACATAGGGTGTAACATTGCGGCGCAAATCGGAGCATTAGCGGTAGTTTCTTCGAACCTGAAACTTCAGTCGGGTGAATTAACACATACTTCGGCACAAACTACGAATCCAGCTATATTTGTCTTTAATTACACAGCTCCTGCCGCAATCGGAAAAGATACATTATACGCAACGATAGCAAGAGGCTATTCCGGAAACTGGAACTGGGCGCCGAATAAAATATTAGTTATTAAAACACCTACTGGTGTTGAAAACAATACAACACCTGTCTCATATAGTTTGAATCAGAATTTCCCGAATCCGTTTAACCCCGTAACTAAAATAAGCTATGATGTAGCGTCATTGTCAAAAGTTAAGCTGACGGTTTATGACGTACTGGGAAATACAGTCGCAACGTTAGTCGATAAGAAACAGGAAGCCGGCTCTTACTCTGTTGATTTCAGCGGAGCAAATCTGTCCAGCGGAATGTATTTTTACAAGATTGAAGCGGGTGACTTCATGGCAATCAAGAAAATGACACTTGTGAAATAAAAATCTCGCTTTCAGGAATTTACCTCCGTATATATATTTATAGAGGGCTGAAACTGAAAAGTTTCAGCCCTCTTATTTTGATACTAAAAATTTGTACATCCGGAAACGACAAATGTCGTTATTTAGAAGACAGCATTTAAAAATTTGCTGTTAATTTCAATCAGAAAAGAATAAAATCGCAGCAGGGAAGTAAGTTCGCATCCGGAATATATTTTTACAGGCTTGAAGTAATTGATGTATCGGTAAGCAGTGCGGTACGATACAGCCGAATAAAGAAATTAGCACTCGTGAAATAATGACATTTGTCATTCAGGTTCGATAAGTTAAAGATTTTTACGGAAATATTTTCTATATTCAAACAGCCCGCAAATAAGCAGGCTGTTTATGAATTACAGATGAAATTATTTGATTACATAAAAGATTTAAAGAACAAAGATTACAAGCCGCGTCCCGATGCGCTTAATTTTTTAAAGTATCTCGGACCGGGACTGCTTGTAACGGTCGGTTTTATTGACCCTGGAAACTGGGCGTCCAATATTGCCGCCGGCTCCATCTATGGATATGAATTGCTGTGGATGGTTACACTTTCAACTATAATGCTTATAGTACTTCAGC
>JAPLFI010000157.1 GCA_026390755.1 Ignavibacteriota bacterium | reverse complement strand
TATCCTGAATTCAACTTTATCACCCGCAGAAAGTACCTGCCCCTTTTTTACTTTTATAATTTCCCGTAATTCCCTGTTCTTCGTATCACGAAACAGTACTATGTAATTTCTCTTATCGTCAATGCTCACTTCGCCCGTCAGCAGACTTTCCTCTTCTTTTTTTAATGCATAGAATTTTCCGTCGTGAATTATTTTCCCGCTGACTTCCATATCATTAAGCGCTTCACGCAGTATATTACGCTCAGACGGATGCATCCTCAGATGATTGAATATATGGTTGAACTTGTATGACTTTCCCTGATTCCGCCTCAGGAATCTGAATATTTCGTTGTGTATTCCCAAAATAGTTCTGCTTTTATTATTGTTAAATTTTATTAAAAACTTGTCCTGAATCTATTTCAGGATTATTTCAGTGGTCAGAATTTTATTCTGTAGTATAACCCGCCTCCTGTGCGGTTATTCGTCGAAAAAACATTATTCTGAGAGAACGGGTCAACATATCTTTCAAATTGCAGTATAAGATTCTGTGAAAACCCCGTCATACCAAATACCTTATTGAGCGGATACTCAATAAGAAAGTTTGTATTTGAAAGATCCTGAAGTATCTGTCCTCCTAACATAACCGTCGCCCCGGCAAGCTCTGCTGTAACCCTTATATCCGCATTCTGCGCGAGGTTACCACCCTCTTTGTAAGAAATATCTGTCTTCACAATCCATGGTATATATGAATTTACGACATTAGACAGAAGTCCGGATACCATATTGACTCCCACATTAGCTCCTACATTAGAAAAAAGATTCAACTGCTGACCTGCGCCCAGTTCATCTTTAAATCTGCCGAACACTATAAAACTGATAGCTTCATCAGTCTGGTCATAACCGCCGACGGCAGATCCGCCTGAAGTTACTTGCCAGATTAATTTAGGATTTGAAGCATGTCCCGTAACTAAAAGTTTTATTTCCACTTCTCTGGTCTGTCCTGAATTATTCGGATCGGTGGCGTTTGATTGATAAATCCCCAGTATATTCAGCTCCGGATTCGATATCGTATCCGTAAAATTTATATAACCGCTGGCACTGAAAGCTTTATAAAACTTATAGTAGCAATTCTCTGCAAGTTCAACCCGTCCTCGCGTTTTCAGGGTACCTGTATAGAAATTGTCAAATGTTATATTCGCGCTGACATTCCCGTAAAACTCCTGTTTTGTCTTTTCTTCAATCAGCATCCTCGCGTAAATGTTCTGAAGTGTCCTGAAATTAATATTATACCTGAAGTTACTTTTCACTGCTGTCTGTGCACTGTCCTGATTTTTTTGGAATAAAGCGTCAAACGGGTCCAGCCTGTTTTTTTCAAATACTGAAAGGCTGTCAGTGAATCTTTTTTTGAAAATATTAATACTGTCTTTTCCTATGCTCGCCGTATCTAACAGCACTTTATACCTGAAATCATCCGCGTAAATATCATACGCATTCTTAAGATTGGGAATAATATTAATTCTGCCCTGGGTTACGAGTAAATCACCCGTCATTATCATGCCGGAGGGATTACCTTTTAGTAATATGGGATTGGCGCCCGTATGTCCGTAGAGTTGTCCGTATATGCCGATTATGTTTTGCGCGACTTTTTCGTCAATCAGTTTTGCCGAGCCGTCTAATTTTAACTCGATGTCATTTATACTGAGATTTGAAAAATCTATATATCCGCTCATATTCATCCTGCGCATTTTGTCAGACGGCTGATAAATAACAAACTTCTGAAAATTCAGCTTCTGAGCGTCAGTCGCAATATCGGCATCGAAACTGTAACGTGCACCCGTCATATCAAATATAAAAGACCCTTTGTTTATATTGAGACTGCCGGTTAACAACGGCTTGGCTACTTTACCCGCTACATCTATTGAGCCGTTCATTTTCCCGTTTAATTGTGAAATAACCGGTATAAACTGCTCAAGAATTTTAATCTGATAATCTTTCGAGTCTATCTTCAGATTAACATCTCCTTCAAGGAAATTTATGGCTGTTATTGTAGAATCAGTTTTAATAAGAGGATTCTGAAAAGGAACATATCCGTTGACGGTAAGTATTCCTTCGTTGTTCTGGTTATAAAATGATATTCTCGGAAGAATTTTGTTATCAGCATAGTCCACAAGCGCGTCAATACGCCCGAGTTTCATTTTCTGCATACTTAAAACGTCAGTATTTACTTCGGTATATATTTTAGGGTTCTCCGGCGTGCCGAGAAAATGAAGATTTAAACGCCGTATATTTCCTTTAATAAGGTCTTGTTTTTCTGTCATGGGATTTGCAAGTATCTGAATTTTTGCTAAATTCACGCGATTTAAGAGCAAATTAAGATCGCTCTCTCCGTCAATTGAATAAAACCCCGTTACCTGCAAACCCTGATTCGCATCTCCCAGTACAAAGGTTTCAAAATTTATATTCCTTTGTTTTTTTCCTGTATCCGAAGCAGAACTTTTTAAAAGTCCGGCCACTTCATAGCTCACTTTTAACGGCTCTTTATTCACGAGGCTGTAATTATTAAGTTTTAAGAATATTGTATCGAGCCGCACTCCTACATACTGCCTGCCAAAACTTAAAAAACCCTCAGTGTAGAATCCCAGCGCAGTATCCTTTTTTGCAAATACTGTCACGTCCGGACGCGATGCATCTGTGTTGAAGTTTACCGCAACCGTATCAAAATAATTGCCCTGTGCTTTTATTTTCGAAAACACTGCATCAAATCCAGAAACATAGCTGTTTTGTTTGATGTTTTTTTGTTCATTCCGAACGTCAAGCATTATGATGCCTTTTGAAAAACTTAATAAAGAATCGTGATAGCTGAAATCGGTAACCGTTCCGGAAGTATTAAAAATAAACCTGCCTTCGCCGTCGGCAAATCTTCCTTTGATGTCGCATTTAAGCGCTATACTGCTGTCCCCGGAAATCAGAAATAAAGGTAACAGGTTTTTTATTTTTATTTTATACCTGAATTCCGTGTTGTATGAATATCTCGTGCTGAGCCTTACTATCCCTGCCTGATTGTCTAATTCCGTAATACGGTTTATTAAACTACTGCTGTCCGTGCTTAAAAAAGTTCTTTGGTTCGTGTAACTGCTGTCCGTATTCCGCCTTCTATTAACACTGCTGTCAATGTTCCAGCTTGTATATCCGCCCAAAAGTTCTGTGCTGTCTAAGTTGAGCCTTCGCGAATATTCATCCGTGATATTTTTAATATTAGCCGCAATTATTCCGGGTAAGGTGATAAAAGAAAATTTTCCCGCAAGTTCAAGGTCAAGAAAATTGGAATTAAGTGTTATACTTTTCACATCACCAGAAGAACTTATTGTTTTCTGTACTTTAACGTTCAGAGGAGTTTCGGGAATCAGGAATTCCGCAAATATTGATTTTGCAACGTCAAATTTAAAATCACCGTTCACTCCGTCGGGTGAAGTGCCTGAACCATTTACATCGAAAGCAAAGTTTAAATCGCTTTTGTCTTTCGGCTCTTTTGTTATCGCCGATAAATCAAAATTTTTGCATGAACCTTTAAGATTATATACGATATTTTCAATATCCCGCACATTTACATTTCCTGCGGCTTTTGCAGAGCCTGTACCCGAATTATAATCAACATCAAGTTCATAATCTCCCGATCTGGCTGTTATATTGCCCGATGAGGAGGAAATTCTCTCGTCAAAGAATGTTGTGTTAATAATTTTATAGTTTACTTTCCCCGTCAGAGTTTTGTAATCAACTCCCCTGCCCTGCACGTTTAGTTCGGAGGTAATACTGCTTTCAAGTGATTTTTCTTTTAAAATTCTGCCGATGTTCAGATTTTGTGTTTTTATGTCGCCGTTGTAAACAAGCTCGCTCTGCGTTATATCGAGGAATCCTTTGACGTGTGCGTTTCCTGCCGTCGAGCGGACATCAATTTCCGCGTCAAATTTCAGCGGCTCGCCTTTAAATGTAAAATCAGTGTAAACCGTTCCGAGATGCCTGTAATCAGGTATCGGCAAACCTTCCAGATGAATATCTTTATCGTACGGATTTATCACAACATCATGCCCCTTTACGTCGAGATAAAGCTTTGACGGGTCGTGAAGGTTTTTCACCATTCCGTCAATGTTAACGTATGTGCCTTGTTCAAGCCGCGCCTGCAATTTGCCTAAACTGAAATCCTGATAATTACCGTCAGCTTCAAGGTCAAGATAAACTTTACCGCCCATGAAATCAATGTCGGGAAGAAAGAATGTAAGGTCTTCAAAGTCGAATCTGTCAGCCAGCAATCTTATCGCGAATTTTTTTTTCTCAAATTCTTCGTAATTAATATTATTCTTCAGCGGATTCAGATTTTCCAGGGAGGCGAGGTTTATATATACTTTTGTTCTGTCTGTTCTTAACCTGAGATTTCTCACTTTCGCGAGGTCATCTTTATTTAATGATGCTGTAAAGGTAAGTCTGTTAATGTTAAAATCCGAATTTGTTCTGAATGCTATCTGCTCTATATTTATGTTCTTTTCGTCGGGAAGATAACTGCCGTTTAGTTTTATATTGAGCTTTGTTACATCAAGACTGTCTGTGTTAAAGTGTTCAATCTTCGAAATCAATGCGCTTCCTACGGGTATTCCTTCCGGCTTATTCCAAAGCATACGGATAGAGCCGTCTCGTATTTCAAAATTATCTGCCGTTATTTTCCAATCAAATTCTGACTTTATCGTATCTTCTTCTTTCTTATCGGATTTGAGAAGATATGCAAGACTCCACATCCTCTCACCTTTTTCATCCGTAACCGAATAAAAATTAATCTGAGGTGATGAAAGAACCGCGTTTCTTACATGAATCCGCTTATCGAAAAATCCGAGCAGATCGTAGGCAAGGTCAATATTCTGAATTTTTGCGAGAGTATCTTTTTTAACAACTAAAATAATACCGTTGAGTTTCAAATCTTTCAGTATTGAACCCTCGATAGATTCAACGCTGAGGACACCCTCTTTGGAGGCGAGCATTTCATTAACCTTGTTAACACCGTATCGCAACAGCCGGTTCTTGAAGTAAGAAGTTTGCACAAGAATTACCAGTCCTGTGAATAAAAGAAACAGAACAAGAAATATTTTCCTGAAAATCTTTCTTGATTTCTTCTTTTTAATTCCTGTATTTTTTATACCCTCATTCAACTGCTCTTCACTCTTATTAATAAAAACATGTCCTGAATTTATTTCAGGATTATTTCAGGATCTAAACTTGAACCTTTTTGTTATACCTTTGTCATCCTGAACTTGTTTCAGGATCTAAGCTTGACCTTTTTGTCATTCCATCACGTCATCCCCTTGTCGGAAAATTGAACATTTAACATTGAACTGTTAATCTGCGGCATTCGCATTTTTCATTCTCCGAATTACTTCTGTAGTCGAGTAGCTCTCCACAAACTTCAGGCTTACCGTTCTCCCGCCGCTTGCTTTAACTATGTCTGAACCGACTATCTCGTCCTCTTTCCAGTCACCGCCTTTTACGAGGAAGTCGGGTAAAATTCCCGATATTAAATTATACGGAGTCTCTTCACCGAAAATAATAACCGCATCAACCTGCCTTAAACACGATAATAAATACGCCCTGTCATTTTCATTATTCACCGGACGGTCATTACCTTTCAGTTTCTTTACCGATGCGTCCGAATTCAGTCCGATTACGAGATAATCTCCGAGTTCTCTCGCTTCTGAAAGATATTCTGCATGTCCCCTGTGGAGTATATCAAAACAGCCGTTTGTAAAAACCAATTTTTTGCCCTCTTGCTTCAAAGCCTGCCTGACGGGCAGAAAATCTTCAAGTTTATAAACCAAAATTAATTCCTGAATTCCTTTCTTATGTATTTCAGCAGATTATCGCGAAATATCGGCACGATCCCCACTTCCTCTACTACAAGACCCGCCGCCACGTTTGCAATAATAACTGCATCTTTCAGCGAAGCTCCTCCCGCAAGACATACCGCTATCGTCGAAATAACCGTATCGCCTGCACCGGAAACATCCGCTACTTTCCTCGCATGTGTATCAATTGATGATAGTTTTATCTTACCGTTTTTCTTTTCAAATATCTTCATTCCGTTTTCGCCTAAAGTCAGGACTATGTTTTCACTCTTAATTCTTCCCAAAAGTTCCAATGCGAATTCATTAATCTCATCATTGATTTTCGCTTTCCTGCCCAGCGCGTCTTCCAATTCTTTGCGGTTAGGTTTGAATAAATAAACATCCCTGTACTCGAAAAAATTATCAAATTTCGGGTCAACGAGGATTTTCATTTTTTCTCTTTTCGCGAAACTGATAATTTTATTAATGGAAGATTTAGTCAGTACTCCTTTATTGTAATCCTGAAGTATAATAAATTTTGTTTCCCGTGATATTTCCTTCAAAAGCGAAATAATCTTATTTTCCGTCTGTGCGGATATATCGTGTTTTGATTCGCTGTCAATCCGCAGGAGATGGTGCGAGTCGGCAATTACCCTCGTTTTGCATGTAGTCGGGCGGTTTTCCTCAATTATCAGTCCGCTTGTATTTTGCCCCTGACTCCGCATAACATCTGCAAGGATTTCACCTTCGGCGTCGTTTCCTATTACTCCTATTAAAACCGGCTCGGCGCCTAACGTCTTTACGTTATAGCTGACGTTCGCCGCTCCGCCAAGTTTCGGCTTGCTTTGTTTTGTCTCAAATACCTGAACAGGCGCTTCAGGTGATATTCTTGTCACGTTTCCGAACATATACCTGTCAAGCATCACGTCACCGATGATGCATACTTTCATGCCTTCTGCCTGTTTTAGTATCTTTTCTGATATTTTTCCGTTCATACTCAAAAAATAGTCTTATTTTACAGGTTATTCAATGAACATTGTCATTTTAAATCTTTTCCTGAATTTATTTCAGAATTGGTTCTTTAATCTGTGATAATCTGCGGCAACAGCTCTTCTCGCTTTTTCTAAAAATAATTAAATACATAATTGAGGAAATGGTCTGCCTGATATCTCTGCGAAAAGAATACCTGTAAACCGTTTCTCGTAATTACCCTGTAAAAACTTGTTCCGCCTTTCGTAACAATGTTATTGATGTCCGTGTTAGGAAAAAATGCTATTACAGTGCCGAGCGAATATGAATAATATATGCTGTCTTTAGATATATGATAATCTTTAGGTTTTGTTTTCAGTGAATCCTGAAGTTTTGTTGTTAATGAATCGGCTTTTATATCCTCTTTCTTTATCAGGCTGTCTCCTTTGAATACCGGCAGTTCTCTCCCGCTTTTAGTGTCAATTACTTTCAGTGAAAGGTTATATACTCCGCTTTCGAACGGAGATGAAGTGAATTTTTTCGAATAATATATCATTGCAAACGGTTTAAGAACTATGATATTTCTCACCTGGTTTTTTTCAATGAGGTCTTCAATATTCCTGTCCGAAAATATTTTTCTTGTTTCTGAATACACAAGTGAATCAGACTCTTCAGTCCTTATTTCCACCACTGACTTGTACCTGTCAAAATCAAATTCATTGTATGAAAGGCTGTCAATGATTCCCTTGTTAACCGACGCCCAGTCAATCGTAATAGTCTGCGGATTAAAACCGAAATTAGTGTTGTCAATTCTTATATCCCTGACCGCGATTGTCTTGTTGAAATTTATTATATCACTATTGTCTTTGAGCGAAATAATATTTTTTGAAAATATCGTTATGTTTGAATCGTTCAGGTTCGATTCAATGTCCCTTATATAAAATATTTTATAATCACCTATTTCCTCATTCTTGAAATTCATTTTCCTGAGCTTCTCTGCATAGCTGTCGCTTTTCACCACTGCAAGCGCAATTTTATTATCCTCAAGATAGCCTTTAATATCCAATATATTAAGTTCTTCGGCGCTTAATTCGTTTCTCTTTTTCCTCTTCTTTTTTTCCTCAATCTTAGCTATCGGGAAATTACCGAGTATAAATCTTAAAGGATAATTCGAGACTGTCTGTACCGCGAAAACATCGTAGTAGCCCTCGACTTCGTAGCCCTCGACTTCTTCGAAGTAAATTTTTTCGTCCGGACGCATAAAGTTCTTTTCAACCCTGTCGCGAAGCAATCTCCCTGTTTCATAAGTGTCTTCCCTGAAAGGGTTCGGGTAATAGAAACTCCAAATAATATTACCTGTAATTATTACTGAAAACAAAATTACAGCGACGTATTTTCTGAATTCAAAAATCTGTTTTACCGCAGGAGGAACGAACAGCAGTGCGTTAACCACAATATATCTTGAAACCATGTTAGTACCGCCCGTACCGAGGACTCCCTGCATCATCAGAAGTAAAAGCTCTACGGCATTATACAATACAAAATATGTGAGCAGGTAGTCTTTTCCGTTATTTCTGCCGAACATTTTCCTGTACGCATCAAACACGACTTTCAAAGAGAAAAAAGATGTTATCGGCGCAATATAAAAAATAAATATGGGATACTGAACCACACGCTGAAACATTTTAACGGCGCCGAACTCCCCGTATATTTTTTCGGTTTCTCTCGCGAAGAAAAGCATATCATTGTGGTCTTTCAGATTCTGCATAAGCCACCAGATTACAGTCAGCAATGAAATACAGGAAAAAGCCAGACTGATTATTTTTGCCCTGTCAAACTTTCTGTCTTTAAATAACTCAAACGCCGTCAGCAGAATAAGCGTAATACTGAAAAGCCACCCTTCATATCTGAGTACGTTCCCTAATGCAAGCGATATGGCGGAGAGCAGAATGTAAACATTATTGTGATTATGTCTTTTCCATTGTATAAAATAATACAAGCCCGCTATTATAAAGAAAAAGAAAACCGATTCCGGAAGTCCCGATATACTAAGCCATACCTGAAACGGGAAAAAACAGAATATCAGCGACGATATAATCGCCGTTTTGCGGTCAAAGACTATATCGGAAATTTTAAAGAAATAAATCAGCGTGAACGCCGAAAATATGATATTCGTGAACGTAGCTGCGGCGAAAATATCTTTTATGAAATACATCACTGCGCCGTTCAGCCAGAAATGCGGCGTTAGCCAGACTCCCGAATATACAATCGGTTTTTCAAGCCATTCATACGCCTTGACCGTCCTGCAATAATCATCGGAAGAAAGCCATTTATAACCCGAAGATATAATTAATATCTGAAAGAGAATTTTTAACGAAAGCAGTATGGTTATTGCAAGAACCGGACTCCCCGCGATTTTCCGAATTAAATCCGCGGCGCGCCCCAGGTATATTTTATATGTCTCTTTCACTTATTAAGCCTTATTCTGAAAGAAGTACCCTGCTCTATTGTCGAATCGTGAAGTGTTAATTTCCCTTTATGATAATCTTCTATTATCCTCTTTGAAAGGCTCAGCCCTAATCCCCAGCCGCGCCTCTTTGTGGAAAATCCGGGTCTGAATATATCTTTCTTGTTTTTCAATTCTATACCCTTGCCGTTATCCGTTACATCAATTATTACTTCTTTCCCCTTTTCCGATACTCTGAAACTTATTTCGCCAAGAGGTTTGTCAATTGCATCAAGAGCGTTTTTCAGAAGATTTTCAACCACCCACTCGAATAAGTCTTTATTGATTCTCACGTGAATATTTTCCGCGCAGTCTATACTGATGTTTACTTTCTTGGTAACCTTACCGTCTCGTCCTACAAGGCTCGGTATGCGTTTCTCGAAATAATCACATACATTTGTAATGACACTTCCGATATTTTCTTCTTCAAGTTTCGCCTGTGAGCCGATTTTCGAAAACCTGCCGGCGATTTTTTTCAGCTTGTCCAGATCCTTCTCTGTTTCATTTAAAACTTTAGGGTATTCGTCGCTTCCCTGTTCCATGGATTTTAACAGCTCCAGCCATCCCATTAATGATGAAATCGGAGTGCCAAGCTGATGAGCCGTCTCCTTCGAAAGTCCGACCCATATACTGCTTTGCTCGTGCTTTTTTATATATGAAAAACCGATGTATCCCAGAAGTATAAATATTCCTCCGATGAGGAATTCAATATACGGCAGGGCTTTCAATTGTGTCACAAGCGATGACTGTCCGTAATGAACCCAGTTCAGAACAACTGAATCCCTGTAAGCAACTTTTATGGGCGGATTGACTTCTGTCATTTCTTTCGCAAGCTGAAGTAAATTTTCATTTTTCTTTTGCGGGGTAAGCGTTGTGTCAATATCTATATTCCTGTAAAAATTAACCGATTTATAATCTTTATCAGTCGCAATAATCGGGAAGTCTATTTGTGTAATAATTTCGTTGAATATAAATCCGTACTCACCGGAAGAGCTTTCGTCATTGGCTATATATTCAAGTGATTTTGCGTAAAGAGTGGCAATCTGAGTTTCGCGTATCTGTACCCGGTCGGCGAGATTTTGAGTAAAAAGAAGTATTAATAGTGCGATTATAACACCGCCTGCGAGAAGTGCGATTTTAATGTTAAGCGAGCCTAATTTATTCATTACTAATTATATAAATCTTGTTTAATTTCAATTTTGTTATTTTAACCTGAATATATAATTATCAGATTGCGGCATAAAATTATAAAATTACTTGTATTATTTTTTATACTCATTATTTCAGTCTCAGTTTCCCTTTTTATAGGGTCAGCTGATATATCAGTTTTCCGTATTTTCGATACGGACGCAATAAACGAAAAGAACATATTCTACATGATACGACTGCCGAGAATATTAAACTCGGCTTTTACAGGAGCCGCCTTATCCTGCGCCGGCATCATACTGCAGTCTTTGTTCAGGAACAATCTCGCCGAACCAGGCTTGCTCGGTATTTCCGCAGGTGCCGGTCTCGGCGCTATTTTAATATTTATGATTCCCGGTGTCTCATTCCTGCTCATAGCACCCGTCTCTTTTCTCACTGCTATGCTTACAACCGTAATTATTTTCTATTTAGCAAAAGGTCTAAGTACCAAATATACGAATTTTTTAACTTCAAATAAAATCATCTTAGCAGGAATAGCAATTAATGCCCTTTTATCTTCAATTAACGGGTTTTTATTGATTTATTCCGGTAATAGCGTTTCACAGATAATTTACTGGCTAAGCGGAGGATTTTCCGGCAGGGGATGGACGGAATTCGGTATTACTTCACCTATTATAATAACGGGGATTTTAATTTCACTACTGCTCGGCAGGGAGTATAACGTTCTCGCTCTCGGCGCGGAATTGTCAGTTTCCGTTGGACTAAACACTAAGCGCCTGCAGAATATTTCGATAATACTGTCTTCACTGCTTGCCGCCGCCGCCGTGTCAATCGCGGGTATTATCTCTTTTGTAGGTTTGATAGTCCCTAACATCGCAAGGTTGTTTATTGGCTCCGATAACAGATTTACAATACCGGCATCAATGTTACTCGGCTCTGTATTCCTCGTGATATCCGATACAATTGCGCGGACGATTATTTCTCCGTCTGAAATTCCCGTCGGAATTATTACGTCCTTCATCGGCGCTCCGGTTTTTATCTGGCTAATTTTGAAAAAAGATAAATCTGAAAAAAGTTCTGCACAATGAAAGAAAACCTGTTTGATACCGTTGCCGCTGTTTCCACTCCGATCGGAGAAGGAGGAATTTCCGTAATAAGAATTTCTGGCAGTGATGCCTTTAAAATTACAGAAAATATTTTCTTCAAAGATAAAACCGGCAGAAAGGAATTTGATTTTTCGGTAATTCCGTCGCATACTATTCATTTTGGTTATATAATAAGCAACGGTAAATTAATTGATGAGGCGCTCGTATCGGTTTTCAAAAGCCCCAACTCTTATACAGGCGAAGACGTGACTGAAATATCCTCGCACGGCGGTGTTTTTGTTACGCAATCAGTGCT